>DSAV01000192.1 GCA_011046295.1 Deltaproteobacteria bacterium
ATATAGCCGCATTCCCGGCATTTCCAGTAAGCCATGCCGCAGTCGGGGCACTTATCCTCTTCAAACGGTTTGTCGGATCTGTAGCCGCAAAGCGCGCATTCTTTAACCGCCATATCCACACCTCCCTTTAAAGATGTTGAACTAAACGATTTATACTACAACCCCAAATCTGCCGCCACACCTTTCATCGCGTCCAAACCCAGCGCGATGAAATCATCCAGCTCCATGCCGATTTCACTGCATTGGGCAATTTGCGCGCGGTTCGCGCCTGCCGCGAAGCGCTCTTCCTTGAAGCGCTTTTTGATTGATTTGGCTTCTACACCCGCCAGCTTTTTATCCGGGCGCACCAATGCCGCGGCGGTGATAAGCCCGGTCAAAGGATCGGTGCAAAAAAGAGCTTTATCCAAAAGCGTCACGCAGGGCTCTCCAAGCATTTGGTTGTGGACTAAAATTGCGTGAGTTACGGCATCGCTCGCGCCCAGTTTTTTAGCCATTTCAGCGCCAGGTCTGCCGTGAATTTTCATATCCGCGTTCGTCAGGTCAATATCGATATCGTGCAGCAGACCTGCCAGCCCCCATTCATCTTCGTTTTCATTAAACCTTCGGGCCAGCGCCCGCATGATGGCTTCTGTCGCCAGCATATGCTTGATGAGGTTTTCGGTCTTTACTTTTTCTTTGACGGCTTTAAGCGCTTCTTCCCGATTCATTTATCGCTCCTGATAGTTACCAATGATTTTAGCTGCGTCTCTTGTATAGAAACTTACCTTTCGTGCCGTTTTTATTCAACAGAAATTTTTGCCCTAAATTATTGTTCTCTGTGCGCTGCTGTGCGTAAAAGATTGAATATAAATCATAAGTTACTTCATTAAAATTGCTCTACGCAAATCAATATGCTATTGTGTCTCTCGTCAAGAATAAAAACACAGGAGTTACGCCATGAAAGAAAAACCCGATTATGAAAAGTATCCCGTAAGCGAAGAGGAAATGGGCAAGCGTTACAAAAACTGGACCATGTCTCTGGCCCGGCAGATGGTCACGCTGTATCAGGTAGGCAAAGAAATCGGCGGCGATAAATTTGTCGAACGGTTAAAAGAAGTATATCGTGAACAGGGACGTAAAGATGCTTATATGTGGATGAAGCTCTCCGGCAGTAAACCGGAAGATTTCAAGGATTGTACGGGACTTTCTAAACTGCAGGATTTCATTGATGACGGTTTTGCCAATTTCTGGAACGGCTATATTGAAAACACACCCCAGGCCTTTGAAAAGGAACTCAACACCTGCCCGCTCACCAAAATATGGTCGCAGGAACCAGACCTTTGCGCCGTTTTACTGCGCGAAAATTTTGCGGGCGTTCTGGAAACACTCAATCCAAAATTTACATCAGAGGGATTCAGCAAACTGCTCACCCGCGGCGATAAATGCTGCCGCTTCCGCATTGAACTCGAAAAATAGATAAAGGAATTCACCATGACAAAAATCAATACCGTATTGGGACAAATCGCGTCCGAAGAGCTGGGGCTCACCCTGGCCCACGAACACATCGTTGCCGCTTATCCCGGCTGGGAATGCGATCCGCTGGCCAAACCTTATAATCTGGAAAAAATTGCCGGCGCCTGCCTGAAAAATCTTGAACCGGTTAAACAATTCGGCGTTAAAGCAATCATCGACGGCACGCCCGTTGATTTATCCAGAAACGTCGATGTCATGAAAGACGTTTCAGAAAAACTGCAAATTCACATTGTCTGCGCCACCGGCCGTTACACGGAAGCCGAGGGAAAATGGATTTATTTCAAGCGCAGGGAAAGCGTTAAAATCGGCGACATGCAAACTGAAATATATGAAGGTATAATGCAGGAAATAAATCACGGCATCGGCCAGACAGGCATCAAACCGGGGGTTATAAAAGTCGGAACAGGATTGAACAGGATTACCTCCTGTGAAAATGCAACCTTGATGGCGGCGGCGCGGGCCAGCCGGGAAACAGGAATACCAATTACAACGCACACCGAAGATGGAACAATGGGCCCTGAGCAGGCGGATATTCTCATCTCAGAAGGAGCGGCGCCGGATAAAATCATGATTGGCCACATGTGCGGAAATGCTTCAGTGGATTATCACCTTGATGTCTTGAAGCGCGGGGTTTTCATCGCCCTTGATCGCTTCGGGATTGAAATGAAAATGACGGATCAGACGCGCGTTGCCACACTTATCAGCCTTTTGAAAAAGGGTTACGCCAACCGTATTATGATTTCGCATGATTGTATGGCCGCTGTTTACGGCAGAGGCGGCCGGATGCCCATGGAAGAAGCCATCAAGTTTAAAAACTGGTCTTTTACAAATATCTTTACGAATATCCTGCCCGCGCTTAAAAAAGCCGGCATCAGTGATGAACAGATTAAAACCATGATGGTCGATAATCCCCGGCGCTTTTTATCTGGTGATTAGACCTTGTCATCCCCGCGCATCCGGCATGCGCCGGAGTAAACAGCGGGGATCCAGTGTTCTTAATTCTTAATCCTGGATTCCGGCTTTCGCCGGAATGACGCGCGTTTTTCTGTCTTTGCGAGCGAAGTCACGAAGCGTTAGCCCGGCGCATGCTCGGGAAGCAATCTATATTTCGTTAGAGATCGCTTCATCACTCTAAAGCATGGTTCGCGATGACATACTCTTTATGTCATTTCGCGGAGCAAAGCGACAAAGCAATCTCTTGCTTATTCAGATTGTCTGCGATTTTTTCTATGCGGCCTTCTGTATTTCCTTACCTTCGTATTCGGGAAACATAATAATCGCCGGGTGAACATTAAATGCTTTCGCCAGTTGTTCCACACGTTTTTTCCCTATATCCACCTTATCATTTTCCAAAAGGCTGATATTAGTCGCGCTGATTCCGCAACGTTCGGCAAGTTCCGCCTGAGTCCAGTCCTTCAATTCACGAAGCATACGAATAACCTCGCCGGTCGTCAACTTGGCGTGCGGCTTTGCCGTAACAAAATCCCCTTTCTTGTTATTCTTCATAAAGCTAAAATCTCCTAATATTCATGCGGCGTTATTTCTAAAATAAAAACCGTAACAATGTCTTTCTCTACAGTGTAAATTACTCTATACTTCAAACTTAAACGTGATGACCGCTGCCCCTCACGCTTCCCTGTAAGTTTTTCGTCATGAAAACCTTTGAACTCTTTTAATTTTTCCGGTCCGTGGCGAAAAACAATATCTTTCCACAATTCATACTTCTTAATAATTTCTTCAGGCAGCTTCCGGCATGTTTTCTCAATATCGCGGTGTTCTTTAATATACCACATTATTAAATTTAATAACCTATCAATTATAATAAGTCAAGGCAAAATTTGATAAAGGTTATTATCGCTTACCTGTTGGTTATCTTTTACATTTGTCATGCCGGTGAAAACCGGCATCCAGTCGTCATCCCCGCCCCGCATGCGCGACACAGGCTAACGGGATTGCTTCACTCTTCACTCTTCACTCTTCACTTGTCACGTATTACTTATTCACCCTTACGCCTTTCGCCTTTCGCCTTAACCCTTTACTACTTCTTCACCGTCGGCGGAAAGCTTTTGTAGGATGCATCCACCGGCGGCATTTTCACGCTTTCCTCGATGCGGGGAAGTTTGCCGTAAACGGGATTACCCTGCCATCCGTCCAGATGCGCGGCACGGCGCGCCGCCGCCTGATATTTTTTCCAGTCGGCACTGCCGTAAAGAAACATCTCCTGCGCGGCCATCGAGCCTTCGCCGTGAATCGTATCAACTTGCCAGTGATTGCTGGTAACATCTTTGATCAGGCGTAAAATGCGCAGACGGTCTTCCGTCGGAACACCGTCTTTCGCCGCCAGATACTTTTCAATAAAAGGTTTTATCTCCGGATTTTTCCAATCGCGAAAAGCCGGCACAGTGGTGGTAAGCCCGCCGCCAATATCCTGCATGTGTTGGCACATCGTGTGGAAGTTGCTGGCGTAAGTCCACTTCGAGGCGTTGATCGCCATCCGGTTGGGCATCATCACATCCATGCCGAATTCCGTCTGCGGATCCATGCAAGCCTGCTTGGCCAGCATCTGCACTGTTTCCGTGATATAGGCCATCCAGGAAAGTTTCTTGCGCACATGCGGGACATTCGAAACACCGTTGTAGTCGGCAATCAAGCTTGCCGCTCCGGTCATCATTTCCAGTGTATGCGTCATTTTACATGTGCCGAAGAGGCGATGATAGCTGGCAAAGGCATAAGCCAGAATCTGCGAATACTGCCATTCCCCGCACATGAAAACCCGCTCCCAGGGAACGAACACATCATCAAAAATAATGAGCGACTCCGATGGCTGCAGATGGTCGGACATCGGATAGTCGAATTCCCCTTCGTCGCCGTAGAGGCGCGTATTGGGCTCCACGCCCAGAAGTTTTACGCCTTTGGTGTTTACCGGCACGGCAAAACCTAAAGCGTAATCTTTGTCGGCTTCGCCATGCGTCCGGCAGGGCAGGCACAAAAGTTCATTGGCGCAGGGCGAGGCGCTGATATGCACCTTGGCGCCGCGCACAACAATACCGTCCTTCTTTTTATCCACGATTCTCAGATAAAAATCCTGGTGCTGTTTTTGTTTTGAGGGATGCAGACTGCGGTCGCCTTTCACATCGGTAATCGCGCCGGTGAGGGCGAGGTCATTTTTCTGGAGATACGCGCGGTAATTTTCGACGCGTTCCATGTAATTTGTACCCAGCTTTTTATCCATCACCTCGGCGGCCACGCTGAATGCCGCCAGAGCGTCCGCGCCCATGCAATGCACCAGCACGCCGCCGCCCGCCCGCATGCCGACCATGTAACATTCGCGCCTGCGGAGCATGTCCTCCGGCGTTTTGGGAGACGTGAGCAGAAAATTAATATCCTCGCCGTCTTTGTCCTTGGTGACGAAAAGATGCTTATAATCGGGATGGTTCGGCAAAACGTAATCCATTGCGGCCATTCGGATAATCGTACTGGTCGATGGATGCGTCCGGACGTCCTTTACTTTTTCGCCCAGGCACCAGACTTCCCTGCCGTCATTGAGACTTTCCAGATACTGCTCGACTGTTTTAATCATGGCGTTATTCCTCTTATTTAGTATTTTTTGCAATTAAATGCGATGTTACTGATCATTATACAACCAGTCACGAAAATAATTAAACTTTTTCCTTCTGCTAGTATCGCTTTGTTTTCATTGACAATATTAGCCGATTAAAAAACAATCTTCCCCATTGCTTCGTTAATTCGTTTTAGCGCTTTTTCTAAATTAAAGTTCTGCCGTTCTTTTTCAGTCAGCACATCGAAAAGTTCCGCTTTGATACGTGAACGCATGTCTTTTATTTCCGCGTTTGTCCGTCCCATATTGACGAGATATTTTTTTAGGTCTGTATCACCGCCATCTTCCTTAATCTTCTTGAGGAAAAGGTCACTCACCCGATGATCTGATATATTAAACTTATTACGCAAAATAAAATCAAGGTCATAAAAATCACGGGGAGCAATATCTTTTCTTAAAGCCGCCGCGCGCATCTTTTCGCTGACAATTTCGCCAAGCGCCAGACAATTGACCAAACCGGCATCAAACAAGAGCTTGTTTGTAAAGGGATGAATATACAGATGTTGAATCTTACGCTTTTCACAATCCAATAAGGGATTGGAACGAAGGCTTATTTCCAGCTTGATTGACTGCGCAGTTGGAACGGTTACAGCATCGTAAATGAAATAGTAGATATATTGCCTTGACTCATTTCTTCCGGCATTTTCAGTTTCTTCCAGACTAAAACCCAGCCCGGCGGCAAAGGCCGCAATATTAACTTTGACGGCCTGAATGGCCTTGCGCCGGTTACTTCTTGAAGATACAGGTTCAGGTATGAGCATGCTAAAATCAAGGTCTTCGCTCAAACGGTAATAGGAAAAATATATTTTATTAAGGCAAGTACCTCCTTTGAAAACCAAATCAGGACTTAATTCGTTGATCCTGGAAAGAATAAAAGTTAAATAATAATCTTTTTCCATAAGCGGCGCATAAAAGCCCGCGCTGGTCGCCGCACGGTCAACCAGTTCACGAAACCTATTTTTATCCTTATGCAGAAGAAATGATTGCGCGCCATTTTTCATTGATTTTACCTTTTCGGTTATCCGTAAACGAAATCAGAGAAGTTTTTTTCACGCTTTCCGCCAGAGGCGCGAGCATTTTCCCGCTAACCCCTGCTTTCTCAAGAGTCAGCCCTATAAGCTTGCGTGTCTTGATGACGGGAAATTTTACGGCGTATTCAATAAGTTTTTTTGTATCGCACTTACCGCTTTTGACGAACCGCGCCAGAATTTCAGTTGCACTGTTCATGCCACCGACGGGTTTGCTGTAATAAAGCAAATCTACCAATGTCCTTTCTTTTGAGCTGACAATCGCTGTCTTTCCCCGAATTTCTATATTTTCCAGACCGTACATCCTTTGTCTGGGAATTTTAACAAATTTAAAAGATATGCCGGCGATGGTTCTTTGAAGGGAGATTCGCGCATTCAATACATAAACCTTCTGAAATTGCTGGTCAGTGAAATTATAATAATTATACATCGTGGAATAGCCGATATAGTAATCATTCCGGGGAAAGAATACGGCAGGAATCAAGAATTCGCTGATACGGCGGCCTGTAGGCACTGCTTCAATAGGAACAAAGATATAAACGCCGTTTTTGACCGGAATCAAAATTTTCTTTTTCATCAGACTGCTTACCAGCTTTCTTCTATAGGCAAAGCCGCGAGGCAAATATTCATCAAGCTCTCTGGCGGTAATCATGTCCCTCTGCTCGTAAGACATACGAGCCACCAGTTCTGCTTCTTTCTGCGTTAGAGAGCTTATTGTATTTTTGTTTATCATATGTACCTTTTATTGGAACATTCGCGTCACATTATTACAACACAAAATAACAGATTATTTCGTCCTGTCAACTAAATATTATGGAGAGAAATTTGGGATTTGTACGGAAAAACGTCTTGAAAAGTGGTGGGGTTGCGGTAATCGGGATGGTTGGGCAAAACATAATCCATCGCCGCCATTTTGATAATGGTGCTGGTCGATGGATGCGTCCGAACGTCTTTTACTTTTTCGCCCAGGCACCAGACTTCCCTGCCGTCATTGAGACTTTCCAGATACTGTTCGACTGTTTTAATCATAGTGTTGTCTCCTTATTATATTTATGGTTCCGAAGGTTGGTTTGTTAATATTTAACCTGCATCGCGTTTTTTCTTATTTTTTCAAGAATTCGGGGAATAATTTTTACATCACCGTGATCTTTTATAAAAGATTTCGCTAAGTCTTCCGCCTTCAGAATAATTTCCCCCGACATTTTGACCAGCTCTTTTAAGACTAATGATTTCTTTATTTCGACCGTTTCCGCAAAGTTTTCCCAGTGGCGAAGCGCAAGCCATGTAACTCTGTTTTCTGTGCCTATTTTCATAGCCAGCTTATCCGTCAACTCTTCGTAGGCCATCGTGCAAATAAGATCGTAAAAAGGCGCGAGAGAAGGTTTGCGCTGGTGGTAAAGGAGCGCCAGATTTTTCGCATGGGCATCGGCGTTCCCGATAAGCACATTAAAAATAATCCATCTGAGCAATGCCTTTTTATCAGCGGCAGGCTTCAAGCTGTAAGAGGAAAGAACATTGAAGCATTGCGGTAACGATGGGCCGCCTTCGCTTTCGTATTTCTGATCAGGCATAATCTGCAGCGCTTGACAAAAATCTTCCTGATGCAGGCGCTGTAAATGGCGCTTTTTATCCCAACTCCGGTCATACCTCTCAATAAGCAAAAAAGCGTCGGGCGTATGGAATATTTTAACCCGCGGTACCGGTAATCCCATTTTACCCGCCAGTATCATACAAAAAGCCTCATTTTCTACCGAATCCGGCAAACCGGGAATAGGCGGCTTTAAGATGTGGGTACTGGGGGCATTGCCAGTCGCAATAGAAATTTCTTCATTTTCAACATAAACAGGCAGTTTATTCTGCGCACCGGCAAGAGATAATCTCAATCCTTCCTCTCCGGCCAAAAGCGGCCGCTGCGGCAGACTGATAATTATGTTATGCAGAGATTCTTTATCAAGTTTGCGGTATCCGGGCTTTACCTGAGGCATTAATCCTTCGGGAAATACAGATATAGCTCCGGCGCATTCTCCGCCGATTTTTTCCAATAAAGCAAAATCGTTTTTATCGGATATCTGCAAATTACGGCTGATGATTATTTTGATTTGCGCTTCCGGCAGAAGGTTGGCAAAAAAGGAACGCGACTTGTCATTTTCAAAAGCCTCTTCCTGCAATGGAAGCGCGACGGAAAGCGGCACAGCGCGCAAACTTTTCGCCCAGTCCCTCGTGTATTGAAAAACGAACCGCCGCTCGCTATCCAGCCAGAGATGGCCGGCAAGGTTATCCTGAAAATAGACGGTAAGCTTAGGTGATATATGGTTAATCATTATCTTTCCCTGCGCCCAGCCACAAATCGATGCCCAGCCCCTTCAGGACTTGCAGTACTTTGTTGAGGTGAACGGTAGCTTTTCCGTTTTCCAAGTCAGAAAGAAACCGGTATCCAACATTACACAGAGCAGCGGCTTCAGCCAACGATAGTCCATCCTCTTTTCGCTTCTTTCTGATTATCCGCCCTATATCGGCGGGCGCGATAATTTTGACACCAGTCTTCATATTTCCGCCTTATTCTTTATTCCCGTACGGGAATAATACAGCTTATAGCGTTAATGTCAAGAGAAATATTCCCGAGCGGTAATAATTACCTCGTTTGTTGTTTTACAGAACAATTTATTCCCGAACGGGCTGATGCAGATGTCTCTTCTTGCGGTTTTCTATAAAAAGCAAAGGGCTTACTTCCCGCCCGTCATTCAAACTTTCCAGATACTGCTTAACTGTTTTTATTATGGTATCTTCTCCTTTAAGGTTAAGATCGTTAAGTTTTATATCCCCTGAATTTTACACCGATAATTTCTATTATTCATTAATTTTGTCGTCTAAACGCGCGCGGAGAATTTTAAATCCGTTTTCCAGATAATATTTTCTCTCCGTGGCGTCAAGCAAAGCGCCCAGCTTGACGGAAAAGTCTTTCTTGCCCAGCTTTTCCAGACCCGCGTGCAACTTCTTCATAACGTCTTTTTCACCTAACAGGGGGATGCCTTTTTTTAAAAGAAACTCGATATCGTAAGCGTCGCGAATTTCACGGCGGTTTAAAAAAGCTTCAATCTTTGATTTCATCATCTCGTCGAGTGCCACCGTTTTCATCAGAACCTGCACCGTTGAATTGGGGCTGAACGCTATGGAGGACTCGGTTTTAATTTTTTTTGTTTCTTTGCGAATCTCGATTTTCAGTGCTCTTGGGTACCGCGGCGATTTTAGTTCAAAAAGGATGGTAAACCTTTTATTGGCGGAATCGGCCAGTTTGTAATATTGAAGCAGGTATTTTTCCAGCCTGCCGTGAAATTTTTTCCAGTCCAGATCCTTGGTCACCCAGAAATCCAGATCCACCGAATAACGCGCCAGCCCGTGGCACAAACGCAGCATAGTGCCGCCGCCAAAAATCAGGCCGGAAAGAAATCGCCCGCCTTGAAGTCTTTCGAGCACTTCCAACTCAAATTGCTCGTGAAGAATTAAATCCCGCACAGTCTTTTCACCGTGTCCTTTGTTTTTTGAGGATAGTTTTTTATCATGCTTTTAAGTTTATTGAAATCAAGCTTTTTAAAATCCAGCGAGTCCGCGTCAAACCGGTATTTGCCGAATGAATACAGATAGGCCGCGTCCAGAAACGCCTTTTCTTTCGTGGCGATGAAAAAACCTTCGGTTTTGACAAAACCGTTGTAATATGGCCGCTGCATTTTGACATAACTAAAAACAGCCTGACGGACGTTATACCCGATGGTGCGCTTCTGGCAGATGCTTTCCTGATAATCCTGCTGCGCCTGTGTGGTTACATCGTAATACGCCAAAGCGGTCATGAGCGAAATGTAGGAAGGCACCTGCAAAATATTGGCGATGACAAAATAGTCTTTGCGCGTTAAATTTTCCCATCTCCAGGAGGTGGTGTAGAGATTATTC
Source organism: Deltaproteobacteria bacterium (assembly GCA_011046295.1). GTDB lineage: Bacteria > Desulfobacterota > Syntrophia > Syntrophales > Smithellaceae > UBA4810. The sequence goes on from DSAV01000192.1 coordinate 10,105, forward strand.
TTAAGCCGAACCAGCAAGCCCTTTTTAACATAGCGGCTGCCAAAAACGCGTGCCGAGCCCGGCTGAAGGCCGAGGTTTTGCGCCACGTCATCAAGCGTAAAGTATGCGTTTCGGCTTAATTCCTGCAATTTTTCAATATTTTTACTAAGCATATATAATTACCATTATTGATAATTATATATACTTAGCAATATTTTGCAAGTAAAATTATTATGCCGGTTTTACGTTTAAAAGATTACCGGGCGTAAACAACTCTTTTTACCAAGCGTTTTCCACGGATAAACTTACATTCAGCCGTATTTGTTCAACTGAAATATTTGTTTTAAATTATGAAGCCGATAATATTTTCCGCTACAGGCTATGATAATCCGATACGATGTAGCGGAAAATCAATGAC
>DSAV01000193.1 GCA_011046295.1 Deltaproteobacteria bacterium
CATTTTATGCACGCCCAGGTCAACAAGAATTTGCGCGCCGATTCCGTAATCGCGCAAATCCGGCTTGAATCCCAGGGCGATATTGGCTTCCACCGTGTCGTGGCCGCCTTCCTGCAGGGCGTAGGCCTTGATTTTGTTGACGAGGCCAATCCCGCGGCCTTCCTGCCGCATGTAGACAATCACTCCTTTTCCTTCCTGCTGAACCATTTCCATGGCGCGGTGCAGCTGATCGCCGCAGTCACAGCGCGCGGAGGCGAAAACATCGCCTGTTAAGCATTCCGAATGCACGCGCACTAGAACTTCATCGTCCTTAGAGATCTCTCCTTTGACCAGCGCAATGTGCTGGAAAGTGTCCACATCGTTTTCGTAAACGATAACCCGGAAATCTCCGCCATAGCAGGTGGGAATTGTGGCTTCGGCCACTCTTCTAATCAGCGATTCATTCTGCAGGCGGTAATCAATCAAGTCGGCAATGGTTACTATTTTCAGATCATGTTCGCGGGCAAAGATTTCCAAATCCGGCATGCGCGCCATCGTCCCGTCGTCTTTCATTATTTCGCAGATGATTCCGGCGGGTGTCAATCCGGCGAGCCGGCACAAGTCCACGGAGCCTTCCGTCTGACCGGTGCGCACCAAAACGCCGCCTTTGCGGGCGCGGATGGGGAAAACATGGCCGGGGCTGACCAAATCTTCAGCTTTAGCGTCAGGATTCACCGCGGCCTTGATGGTTGTGGCGCGGTCGGCCGCGGAAATTCCCGTGGTCACTCCTTCGCGCGCTTCGATAGAAACGGTAAACGCCGTGCCGAAACGCGCCTTGTTGTCCTGAACCATAGGTCTCAGGTTCAGCCTGTCTGCTATTTCTTCGCTCAGTGATAAACATATTAATCCGCGCCCGTAGCGCGCCATAAAATTAATCATTTCCGCTGATGCAAACTGGGCGGACATGCACAGATCGCCTTCGTTTTCTCTGTCTTCATCATCCACGAGGATTACCATTTTCCCGTTGCGGATATCGTCAATTGCCTCTGTAATTTTACTGATTGCCATTACTTTATTATCCTTATCTATTTAAAACCGTGTTTTTCTAAAAATTCATTATCTATTCCCCGCGGTGATTGCAACAGTTTTTCCACGTATTTACCCAGAATGTCTGTTTCAATATTGACCAGGTCGCCTTCTTTTTTACTAAGCAGCGTGGTCTTTGCCGCCGTGTGAGGAATTATATTAACATAAAATTTCCCCTTTTCCACTTTGTTTATCGTGAGACTGATGCCGTCAATGCCAATTGAACCCTTTTCCACGATGTAGCGGGCGAGCGTCTCATCCGCTTGAATGGCGAAAATAACCGATCCGGATTTCTGCGTTTTGGAAAGAACGCGGCCGGTGCCGTCCACATGCCCCAGGACGAAATGTCCGCCCAGATATCCGCCGACGCGCAGTGATTTCTCCAGATTGACTTTGCTGCTCGGGTGCAACTGTTTAAGATTCGTTTTATCCAGAGTTTCAGCGGAAATATCGGCTTGAAAAACATTTTGATTTTTCGCGGTTACGGTAAGGCACGCGCCGTTGACCGCGATACTGTCGCCTAAGCGCACATCGGCCATTTCAATGCCCGCTTCTATTTCCACCACGGCGTCCACGCCTTTCATGGTCAAGCGCTTTATTGTTCCCAATCCTTCAACAATTCCCGTAAACATAAACTATTTCTTTTCTTTGTTTAATAAATCCTTCAGTTCCGTCATGAATTCTCCGACATCGCGAAACTGCCGATAAACCGAAGCGAAGCGCACATAGGCCACACCGTCGAGCGTCTTTAATTCATTCATGACTTTTTCTCCAATATACGTGGAAGGAATTTCTTCCCCCTGAAATTCCTGGCAGACCTGTTCCACAGTCTCTACGATTCTTTCCATTTCCTCCATGCTGATGGGGCGCTTTTCGCAGGCCTTCATCACGCCGTTGCGGATTTTCATCCGGTCGAACGCTTCGCGCCGGCCGTCTTTCTTTACCACCATGGGTAGAACATCTTCCACGTATTCATATGTGGTGAAGCGTTTTTCACAATCCAGGCATTCCCGCCGCCGCCGGATGGCTTTGCCGTCCTTGCTGATACGCGAATCAATAACTTTGTTTTCACCATGCCCGCAAAAAGGACATTTCATTTTTCGCCGCCCTTTAAAATTTACACTTGTTTGACTTTAATTCCCGCTTCTTTGAGCATCTGAGCCGCAAGTTCATCACGGTATTCATCCCGAATAACAATGCGCGTGATGCCTGCATTTATTATCATCTTTGCACATATGACGCACGGGTGATTAGTGCAGTAAAGAGTAGAGCCGCTGGCGCTGACGCCGTGAAAAGCCGCCTGAATAATTGCGTTTTGTTCCGCGTGCAAGCCGCGGCACAGTTCATGGCGCTCGCCGGAAGGAACGTTTAGTTTCTCGCGCAAGCAACCGATGTCGAGGCAGTGCTTGAGCTTGGACGGAGCTCCGTTATAACCAGTAGCAAGAATTCTTTTGTCGCGCACCAGAGCAGCCCCTACCGCGCGGCGCAGACAAGTGCTTCTGCGGGATACCAAATCCACAATATCCAGAAAATAAGTGTCCCAATCCGGTCTTGTTCTGGCTGTTTTTTGGGGAATACTTTTAGAGATTTTTTTTCCGGCCATCACTGCCACGCTTTTTGTGTGCTGAGAAATTAACGGCTTGCCGGCATTAAATTCTATGCTGGTAGAGAGGAAAATTCACGCAAATGCTTTTTATTTTCTCAGCCACAGCCTTGATTTTTGTTTCGTTGTTGATATTTTTTATGACGTCGGCAATGCACGAAGCGATCAGACGCATCTCGTTTTCTTTCATTCCCCTGGTTGTCACCGCGGGCGTGCCGATGCGGATCCCGCTGGTTACCTGGGGGCCTTTGGTATCAAAAGGAATCCCGTTTTTATTTACCGTGATGCAAGCGCGGTCCAGCGCCTCCTGCGCCTCTTTACCGGTAACGCCCGCTGAAGTCAGATCAACCAGAATCAGATGATTATCCGTTCCGCCGGAGACCAGCCGAAATCCCTGATTCTTTAATTCATCTGCCATCGCCTGGGCGTTTTTGATAATCTGCTTCTGATATTCCTTGAATTCCGGCGCGAGCGCTTCCTGAAACGCAACCGCTTTTGCCGCGATGATATGCATCAGCGGTCCGCCCTGCGAACCGGGAAAAACCCGGCTGTTGAGCGTCTTGGCATAATCCTGTTTGCACATAATCAGACCGCCGCGCGGGCCGCGTAATGTTTTGTGGGTTGTGGAGGTCACGTATTCGCAAACAGGGATGGGCGTGGGATGAAGTCCTGTGGCCACAAGCCCGGCAATATGCGCGATGTCGGCCATGATTACCGCGCCCACTTCGTCAGCTGCTTCGCGGAATTTTGTAAAATCGATAACCCGTGGATAAGCGCTGGCGCCCACGATAATCAATTTAGGTTTGTGTTCGCGCGTTAATTTTTTTACTTCTTCGTAATCGATTGTTTCTGTTTCGCGGTCAACGCCGTAAGCAACAATTTTGTAAAACTTGCCGGAAAAATTCGCGGGACTGCCGTGCGATAGATGCCCGCCGTGCGAAAGATTCATTCCCAGAACCGTGTCGCCCGGCTGAACTGCGGCGAAATAAACCGCCATGTTCGCCTGTGTGCCGGAATGAGGCTGGACGTTTACATGCTCCGCGCCAAAAAGTTTTTTACAGCGCTCAATCGCTAGATTTTCCGCGACATCGACGAACTCACAGCCGCCGTAATAACGGTTGCCGGGATAGCCTTCGGCGTATTTGTTGGTCATGATGCAGCCCTGGGCTTCCAGAACCGCTTCGCTGACAAAGTTTTCCGAAGCGATGAGCTCGATATTACGCGCTTGACGGCGTGTTTCTGATTTAATGGCCTGGTTTATTTCCGGGTCGATTTTTTCTAAAAAAGACATGAATCTGAAATCCTTCCTTGCTCTTGATTATCTCAGGACGAATATTTTTTAAATATCAGTACCGCGTTAACCCCGCCGAAGCCAAACGAATTGGACATGCCCGTGTTGATTTGCGCTTTTCTCGCGGTATTGGGGACATAATCAAGGTCGCACTCGGCATCGGGATTTTCTAAATTTACTGTCGGCGGAATTATTCCATTTTCTATGGCTTTAATCGTAAAGATCGCCTCCGCGCCGCCTGTGCCGCCGAGCATGTGGCCGGTCATTGATTTTGTTGAACTGACCATCAGCTTCTTGGCATGATCCTTAAAGACGGTTTTGATTGCCTGTGTTTCATATAAATCGTTTAGCGGCGTTGATGTGCCGTGCGCGTTGATATAATCGATATCTGACGCGCTTAATCCAGAGTCTTTAATCGCGGCTTGCATGCTGCGCGCCGCTCCTTCCCCTCCGGGAGGCGGAGCCGCCATGTGAAAAGCATCTGAAGAGGTGCCGTAACCGATAAGTTCCGCGTAAATCCGCGCGCCTCTTTTTTGAGCAAGTGATAATTCTTCCAGAATTAATATGCCGCAGCCTTCGGCGATGACAAAACCGTCACGCCCCTGGTCAAAGGGACGGCTCGCTTTCAGCGGCTCATCATTGCGCGTGGAAAGAGCGCGCATCGCGCAAAAACCGCCAACGGCAAGAGGGGTAATGGCCGCTTCCACTCCGCCGGTGATCATGGCGTCAGCGTCTCCGTAGGCGATGGTTTTATACGCATCGCCGATAGCCGAAGTTCCCGCGGCGCAGGCGGTTACCGCGCAATTGATCGGGCCTTTGGGCGCCGAAGCGAATAGAGACATGGCCGGATGCGAGGTTGGCCAGAATCGAAGGGACGGCAAAAGGAGAAATTTTGCGCGGACCGGAATCAAAAAGCAGCCTGATTTCGCTTTCCATGGTAGCCAAGCCGCCGATGGCTGAACCGACAATTACCCCCACCCGCTCGGCGACAGCCGGATTTATCTTTAAAGCGGCATCATTCATTGCCATTTCCGATGCAGCAATAGCGTATAAAATGAAGTCATCCAGGCGCCGCGCATCCTGCTTATCGACATACTGCGTCGGGTCAAAATTTTTTATTTCACCGGCAATTCGGGATTTAAAGGCCGTGCTGTCAAATTTGGTAATCGGCCCGATGCCTGATTTTCCGGCAACCGCGCCTTCCCATGTTTCACCAACGGAATTTCCCAGCGGTGTCAGAGCGCCCATGCCTGTGACCACTACTCGCCTTTTCATTGATAAATACCTTAAGTGAAACTAATTAATGCCTTTGTTTTTTAAAAATTCGATGATGTCTTTAATTGTGCGGATCTTTTCCAGCTCTTCATCCGCTATTTCGATGCCGAAAGCTTCTTCCATTTCCATAATCAGCTCGACAAGGTCCAGCGAATCCGCGCCCAGATCATCGATAAAAGATGCTTCCGGAACGCATTCTTCTTTAGTTACATCCAGCTGTTCCATAACAACTTTGATAACTCGTTCTTCTAATGTCATGTAAAAATCCTCCTGCGTTCTATTATTGCCTGAAATATTGAGCTAAATGTTCCTGCTTTTACCTGTTTTTTTAAAAAATTTCCTTATTTTTTTCTGTGCGGAATCTAAATCCGTGGTTTTACAAAATGAATTCTAATCAGGAGCGCCGACGATCAATGAATCCCGAAAATTTTTTAAAACACCCCTCATGCGACAGTCCTTCACGTGAAAATTTTTTTTGCCGAAAATATCTTATTTTATGTCGGGAATACCAGCGCAATTTCCGGCTATCACAGAGCGCTCTTATTCTTTTTGGGCTTTTTCCGGCTTCTTATAATCTTTACCGCGATAAGTGCCGCATGTGGGACAAACACGATGGGGTAATTTGGGCTGGTTGCACTGCGGACACACGGATAACGACGCGGGTGTCAAAAAATCATGCGCCCTTCTTGTGTTGCGCCTGGTCTTGGAATGTCTTTTTACTGGATTTGGCATAATATTTATCCTCTTTATGTTAATTGTTCACTTTAAAGTTTTTCAGCGCCGCCATGCGCCTGTCCACGCAACAAAGTGCGCAATCGCAGGAAGAATAATTCAAATTGGTACCGCACTGCGGGCACAAGCCCTTGCACTCATCACTGCACAGAGCCTTAATCGGCATTTGTAATATAATTTGTTCGCAAATAATCGGCTTCAGATCAATAAAATCACCATGATAATGAATGATTTCCAAGTCTTCCTGCCTCAGTTCCAGATCATCATCAACTTCGGGTTTTTGACTGACCAGTGTATACGAAAAATCAGCTGCAACGGGTAGTTTTGCCTCTTCCAGGCACCGGCTGCACAAAGTTCCGATTATCGCGGAAATCTTTCCTCTGATAAAAACTGTAGCGGCCGTTTTAGTGATAAGGCAACCAACATCCGCTTTATCGACGAAAAAATCGCCAGCCTCCTGTTTTTTAAAGCAGTCACTAAACCAGTCCCGGCCTTCGGAAAAGACAAAGTTCAGCCCCTCGTCAGGAATGGTAACCACATTGATTTTCAAAGAATTAGTTGTCGAAGCCATGATAATTGTCAAAAATTCGCCAAACGTATTAAGCGCGAAAGTAAATTATAAAACGCCTTTATTGTCAAGGATAATTTAACGTTTTTAACCAATTGCCCCCTTGACAAAAGATTATTCTCCGCCCTATAAAGCAGACGGACATAAGGAAAATCATAAAATGAAAAAAATAAGAACACGATTTGCTCCTTCACCCACCGGCTTTTTACATATCGGCGGGGCGCGAACCGCTCTTTTTAACTGGCTTTTTACGCGTCGGCACAGCGGCGAATTCATTTTACGCATCGAAGATACGGACAAGACGCGCTCCACGGAAGAATCCACCAAGGCTATTCTCGATGCCATGGAATGGCTGGGCTTAAACTGGGATGAAGGGCCTTATTTTCAGGCTGAACGCGTCGATTTACATAGAGATTTGGTGCAGAAACTCATCGGTGAGGGGAAGGCATATTACTGCACCTGCACGCCGGAAGTGCTCGAAGAAAAAAGAAAAAAGGCTATGGCCGCAGGCAAAAAACCAAAATACGACGGAACCTGCCGCGAAAAAAATCTTGGGAAAACCGCCGGCTCTGTAGTGCGCTTTCGCGGCGCGCAAACCGGCGCGACGGTGGTGGAGGATTTAGTCAAGGGCGATATCAGCTTCAACAATGAAGAACTGGATGACCTGATTATCGAGCGCGCCGACGGTTACCCGACGTACAATTTTGCCGTGGTGGTTGACGACGCGCTAATGAATATCACCCACGTCATCCGCGGCGACGATCACGTCAACAACACGCCGCGCCAGATTCTGCTTTATCAGGCCTTAGGTTTCGACGTGCCGCGCTTCGCGCATGTCCCGATGATTCTGGGTGCGGACAAAACGCGGCTGAGCAAACGCCACGGCGCTACTTCCGTCATGGCTTATAAAGAAATGGGTTATCTGCCGGAGGCGCTGGTTAATTATCTGGTGCGCCTCGGCTGGGCGCACGGCGATCAGGAAATTTTTTCCTTAAATGAATTGGTGGAAGTTTTTTCCCTGGATGCGGTGGGGAAATCACCCGCGGTGTTCAATCCGGAAAAATTGCTGTGGCTAAATGCCCATTATATCCGGCAGGCTTCTGCGGAAAAAATTGGCGCGCTCATGAAAGATTTCTGGCCGGCCGCCGCGGCGGAAGCTGACGCGGATTATGTCAAGAAAATCATTGGCGATTTACGGACCCGTTCCCGGACGCTGGTGGAGATGGCCGCGTCCGCTGATTTCTATTTTGCCGAAAATCTTCAATACGAGCCGGAAGCGGCGCAGAAATTTCTGCAGCCGGAGGCAGCGGCGCATTTAAAGGAAATCGCCGCAAGACTCCCCGCGTGGGGAAATTTCACCAAAGAAGGTATCGAGGAATTTCTTAAATCCTATGCCCAGGAAAAGGAGATCAAATTAAAAATCATTGCTCAGCCCCTGCGCGTCGCGCTTACCGGCAAAACCGTCAGCCCCGGTATTGACGAAGTGATGGTCACGCTGGGGAAGGACCGGGTTGTAAAAAGAATCATGGATGCCGCAGCCTATATCGACGCGACAATGATTTTATATTAAGTCAAATCAGGCTGGTTTCCCTTGACTTTTAAAGGTAGATTAAATAGTTATACCGGACATTTTTTCAACCATGGTCCCATCGTCTAGTGGTTAGGACGCCGGCCTCTCACGCCGGAAACCGGGGTTCAAACCCCCGTGGGACTACCAAAACCCTCCCGCCTCAATGAGATTAATCCAATATTTCAAATACTTAACAGTCAATTCTGTTTGATTCCCTCTTTCATTGACACGCCAATGCGTTTTGCTTATAATCACATCAAAATAATTATTTTTCGGCGGTGGCTATGCTTGATTTTAATGCAATTCAAACGCGGATTTCATTATTTTCGAAATACCTGACGGATAAAACCGCGGGAGCGTGGAAAACGCCGCAGCTTGCCCGGGATAACAACCTGCTGCTGGGGCTCTACCAGCTTTACGCGTATCTGGTGTTTCTGCCGCTGCTTGCCGTTTCCACCACAATTATGGGAACAGCCGCCACACTGCTGGCGATTCTTGTCGATAAAAAAATCGCTTCGGTTTGCGGTATTATCTGGGCGCGCTTCAACAGCTACATCACGCCGATGCTGGTGACGGTCATAGGAAAAGAAAAAATAGAAAAAAACAAATCCTATGTGATTGTGGCCAATCATCAAAGCCAGTATGATATTTTTGTGATTTATGGCTGGATGCCCGTGGACTTCCGCTGGGTCATGAAGATGCAACTCAGGGGCGTGCCTTTTCTTGGATATGCCTGTTATAAAATCGGCCATATTTACATCGATCGTTCCCATCCGGACGCGGCAAAGGCCTCAATCAATGCCGCGCGGGACAGAATAAAAGGCGGAACTTCCATTATGTTCTTCCCCGAAGGCACGAGGAGCGAAGATGGACAATTGAAGGAGTTCAAGAAAGGCGCCTTTAGATTTGCCCTGGATATGGGCTTGCCGATTTTGCCGGTAACGATTGTGAATACCAAAAATATTCTACCGGCAAAATCCCTAAACTTGTTTCCCGGGAAAACGAAATTGGTGGTTCACAACCCCATAGATATTGCCGGGCAAAGTGAAGAAAACATGGGAATAATCATGGATATGGCCAAAAAAAGCATTCAGCGGGGGCTTGACCAGCACTCATAACTAATCAAATAAAATATCACGAAAAAAGAATATTTTTTTTCACCGGAGCCTGTCAGAAATTAAACACCGCTTCTAATTCCCGCACGGGGAATATTTGTCCCGGTTTGGGCGGCATGGGATTATATACCCAGTTGATGTCGACTATCCCCAGGGTGATGCAACGATGTTTTTCAAAGCCGCAGAATTTGCCGCGCACCAGAATATCTTCCATCTCCAGCGTCAGACCAAAAACGGCAACGTGGGAATTCATACGCAGAGCATGCAGCTCTTCCCGATAGGCCAGGGGTGAAAAAACCAGCCGGGTGCTGTCCGCCGCCTGGCATTGAATAAGAGGGATAATGGCCGGGAATCCGTCATGATCAATAAAAGCAAGAAACTTGAGGGAGTTTAGTCGGTTAAATAAACCTTCGGCCCACGGCTTCAGAATTCTTGCCGCACCTGTTTTTTGTTTCACCGCCGTCTTGGCAAATTTTGTCAGTAAGGAGCCAAGGACGATGCGTGAAAGCGGCAGCGTTTCCCGTCCGTAAGTTTCCACCAGATCCATGTAGTGCACGGTATGAATGCCGAAATAGGCGTTGTAGCGGAACATTGGTTTGTTGTTGAACATGTCATAATCCGCGCCATGCGTGGCCACGCGCCGCCACAGAGCTTTGCCCCGCCACAGGCTTTTGTCCAGCGTCATAATCAGAAAGCCGGTTTTGTTGTTTATCTGCACGTTTTGCTTGCTTAATCCTTCGGAAAACTGTCCCCAGATAAGTTCGGCAGGCGTTTTCGCCTGCAGCGCGGTAATCAGAGTAATATGCGGCAGGCCTCCCTGATTAATGGTGGCAAGCAAACCGATTTTCGCTTCCGGCTCGAAAAATTTCAGATCCTGTTCATGAAATTTTGTTAATCGCTCGCGCATTTTAAAGCTCCTTATTTTACGGTTTCCGCCGCTTTTGATTTTTCATCTTTATCATTTGCCGCTTTCGAGGCAAG
>DSAV01000005.1 GCA_011046295.1 Deltaproteobacteria bacterium
GACTGATCTCCTCCCGCTCATTAAGCCCCAATCGCCGATAACTTACACCTTCCATCTCTAACGCCTCCCTTCAATATCCACCATAGAATACCAAAGTGTTGCGCTAGATTCTTGAACCTAAGTAAATTAATGGTTGACCGAATAGAAGTCAGATTTAAAAAAGGTATTCGCGACGCGCTGGGCGAAAAGATCAAAAAGCGCATCGGCAAGAATCTGGGTCTGCCGGCGGAGTCTGTGGCCACCGTCGAGGTCTACACGATTGACGGCCATCTCAGCGCTGCGGAGCTTCAGGCGGCGGCCGCAGGGCCGCTTTGTGATCCGGTGATTCAGCAATACAGTGTCAACCGGCCGCTGGCGAGCGTCTTTGACTGGCTTGTCGAAGTAGGCTTTCGCCCCGGCGTGACCGACAATGTCGGTAAAACCGCGAGAGAGGCAATTCTCCTGTTGCTGGGCGAGAATCTCGGAGATCGTCAAGTCAATGTTTATACCTCTCGCCAGTATTTGATTTCCGGGGCCATCACCAAAGCCGACGCGGAAAGAATCGCTTCCGACCTTCTGGCCAATAATCTGATCGAACGTCATCAGGTGGTAGCTAAAGATGAATTTGATTTTAGAAATGGTATGCCCGCCGTAGTGCCTCAGGTGACGGGAAAAGACAAACCGCATGTGGATCAAATCAATCTGACGAACCTCGACGCGGGCGCGCTTCTGAAAATCAGTTCGGAAAAACTTCTGGCTTTGAATCTTGAAGAGATGCAGGCGATCGCCAAATACTACCGAGATCCCGCCGTCGTCAAAGCGCGCAAGAAAGTGGGGCTGGATGAAAACACGACCGACGTGGAACTTGAGTGCCTCGCGCAGACCTGGTCGGAGCACTGCAAACATAAAATTTTCAACAGCCGCATCGAGTATAACGACGGCCGCACTCAAAAAATCATCGACTCGCTTTTTAAAACCTATATCAAAAGCTCAACGGCAAAAATCCGCAAAGCCAAGGGAAAGAAAGACTTCTGCCTGTCCGTGTTTGTCGATAACGCGGGCATCATCAAATTTAACGACGAGGCCAATCTGGTTTTCAAAGTGGAGACACACAATTCGCCCGCGGCGCTTGATCCCTACGGCGCGGCGCTCACCGGCATCGTCGGCGTGAATCGCGACCCGTTCGGCACGGGACTGGGCGCGAAGCTCATTTTCAACACGGATGTGTTTTGCTTTGCCTCACCCTTCTATAAAAAGAAGCTTCCGCCCCGCATTCTTCACCCGCGGCGCATCTACGAAGGTGTGCGCGAAGGCGTGGAGCACGGCGGCAACAAAAGCGGCATTCCGACGGTGAACGGCAGCCTCGTCTTTGACGAACGGTTTTTAGGCAAGCCCCTGGTCTATTGCGGCACGGCCGGCATCATGCCCGCCAAACTTAACGGCAAACCCACACATGGAAAAGAAATTAAACCCGGCGACGTCATCATCATGACGGGTGGCCGCATCGGAAAAGACGGCATTCACGGCGCGACGTTTTCCTCCGAGGAACTCCACGCAGGTTCACCGGTCACGGCCGTGCAGATCGGCGATCCGATCACGCAAAAAAAGATGACGGACTTTCTGCTGGTCGCCCGCAATCGCGGCTTTTACCGCGCGCTCACCGATAACGGTGCGGGCGGGCTGTCTTCCTCGGTAGGCGAAATGGCCACCTACTCGGGCGGCTGCGAGATGGATCTGTCGCTGGCCCCCCTGAAATACGCGGGCCTTCAACCCTGGGAAATTCCGGTCTCCGAGGCGCAGGAGCGCATGTCGTTGGCGGTCGATCCGAAGAAAGTGGACAATTTTCTGGCGCTCGCGCGCAAGATGGACGTGGAAGCCACAGTGCTGGGCAAATTCACGAAGTCGGGAAAATTCCACATCCGCTACGGCGAAGAAACTGTGGCGTATCTGGACATGGGCTTTCTCCACGACGGCGTCCCGCAGATGAAGCTGCGAGCAACCTGGAAAGCGCCCAAACATCCGGAACCGACATTCGCCGTGCCTGACTCTTTAGGCAAGGCGTTGTCCAAAATGCTTTCGCGCCTCAACATCTGTTCGAAGGAGTCGGTGGTTCGCCAGTACGATCATGAAGTTCAGGGCGGCTCGGTGATAAAGCCCCTCGTCGGCGTCGCCAACGACGGGCCGTCAGACGCGGGCATTGTCCGCCCGTTGCTCGATTCGATGGAAGGTGTGGTCGTGGCGCACGGCATCTGCCCGCGCTACAGCGACATCGACGCGTATGCCATGACCGCTTGCGCGATTGACGAAGCGGTGCGAAACGCCGTGGCCGTGGGCGCGGATCTGGATCACCTCGCGGGCTTGGACAACTTCTGCTGGTGCGATCCGGTGCAGTCCGAAAAAACGCCCGACGGCGAGTTTAAGCTCGCGCAGCTCGTGCGCGCCAATATGGCGATCGATAATATCACCACCGCCTACGGCGTGCCTTGCATTTCAGGCAAGGACAGCATGAAAAACGATTATTCTATCGGTAAGACGGAAATATCCGTCCCGCCGACGCTTTTATATTCCGTCATCGGCAAAATTGCCGATGTGCAAAAAGCCGTCACGATGGACGCCAAGCGCCCGCAGGATCTCGTTTACATTCTGGGAGAAACCCGCGATGAACTGGGCGGCTCGGAGTGGTTTGCGCAAAACGGCGCTGTGGGCAACAAGGTCCCGCAGGTCGATGCGAAAGCGGCGATGAAACTTTACCGCGCCCTGCATAAGGCGATTTCCGCGGGACTGGTGGCCTCGTGCCACGACTGCTCGGACGGGGGGCTGGGTGTGGCGCTCGCTGAAACCGCATTTGCCGGAGGCCTGGGGCTCAATGTCGATTTAAAGGACGTTCCCTACTGCGGCAAAAAGCGCGACGACTTCATTTTATTTTCCGAGACGGCCAGCCGCTTTGTCGTGACCATCCATCCCAAACATCAGGCCAGATTCGAAAAACTGATGACGGGAAACGTCGCGCGTGAAATCGGTTTTGTCACCAGCAACGACCTGCTTCACATCAGCGGCCTTTCCGGCAAAACGGTTATTCGGGAAAAAATCGGCAAGCTGAAAAAAGCGTGGCAGGCGCCGCTCAATTTCTAGACAGGACAAAAAATGGCAAACAAGGTCAAAGCAATTATTCTCACCGGCAACGGCACGAACTGCGAAATGGAAATGGCGCACGCCTGTAAACTGGCGGGCGCGGACCGGTACGACATCGTCCATATCAGCGAGCTCCTCTGGGGCGAAAAGCGTCTGTCCGATTACAACTTTCTGAATCTCCCCGGCGGGTTTTTAGATGGAGACGATCTGGGTTCGGCCAAGGCTGGCGCGAATCGCTTTCTGCATGCCCCCATTTCCGGCGCCAATGAAATGCTCATCGAAGAACTGCTGAAATTTATCGGCGCGGGCGGTTTGATCTTAGGCGTCTGCAACGGATTTCAGCTGATGGTGAAGCTGGGGCTTTTGCCTGCGCTTGGGGGCAATTACACGAAACAGACGACGACGCTCACATTCAACAATTCGGGACGTTTTGAAGACCGCTGGGTGTATCTGACGGCCAACACACAGAGCCCCTGTGTCTTTACGCGTGGTCTCGATGTCGTGTATTATCCCGTCCGCCATGGAGAGGGCAATTTTATTCCGGAGAGCTTGGCGGTTCTCGAAGAAATTGAAAGAAAAAATCTGGTTGTTTTCCGCTACGCCACCCCTGAGGGGAAGCTCACGATGGAATATCCGTTAAACCCCAACGGATCGGCTTATGCCATCGCGGGCATCTGCAATGAATCGGGTCGGCTTTTCGGCCTGATGCCGCATCCCGAAGCGTTTTTGCACCGCACCAACCACCCGCGCTGGACGCGCGAAGACCTCCCTGAAGAGGGCCAGGGCCTGGCGATCTTCCAAAACGCGGTAAAATTTATTCGAGGGCCGGAATTCTGACAGTCAATACTCATAGAGAAATATTTTATATTATCTCAGATAAAATAATGTTTATTTGATAAACGAATCGTAGATTCCCATCGCCATGATGACAATAATCAGCACCGGCACCACATACCTGATAAGAAAACCCCACCAATTACCAAGAGCAAACACAGTCCTGCCCTTGTTGGCTTCTTCGATGGCCTTTCTGGTGCCCCAGATATAGCCCGCGAATATAGCCGCGAGCAGTCCGCCCAAAGGCAGGAAGATACTGTTAGCGAACCAATCGTAGGTGTCAAGCAGATCCGTCCCCAGGCCGGGGAAGGAAAATCCGCCAAGCGCGCTGTAGCCCAGAGTCGCGGGAAGCCCAACAATGAAAATCACCAGCCCCATACAAATGGCAGCATTTTTTCTGTGCCATCCTTTTTCATCAATCAGCCACGCCGTCACTACCTCCAAAAGAGATATGGCTGAAGTCAAGGCGGCAATACTAAGCAGAAGAAAAAAGAGAATCCCGAAAAAAATCCCCAGCGGCATCTGCGCGAAAACGGCGGGCAGGGTAATAAAAACAAGGCCGGGGCCAGCACCGGCCTGGAACCCCAGGGCAAAGACGGCGGGAAATATGGCAAAACCGGCCAGAAGGGCTATTCCTGTGTCGATCCCGACCACGCACATGGCGTTTGCCGGCAGTTCATCTTTGGGGCTGAGATAGCTCCCGTAAGTAATTAGCACACCCATGCCCAGGCTCAAAGAAAAGAAGGCCTGGGAAATAGCGCCCAGCAGCGTCCGTCCCGTAACTTCACCAAAATCAGGCTTCATATAGTAAGCAACGCCCTCACCGGCGCCGGGCAGCGTTACCGCGCGCAGGATGAGCATGACCAAAATAATGAAGAGAACAGGCATGAGGATGGTTGCCCACCTCTGAATTCCCTTAACCACTCCGGCGGCGATGATGCCCACTGTGAGAGTCATGAAAAGCGCCTGCCAACCTATCGGCTCCCAAAGGCTGGAGATATGTCCCACGAAAACATCGGTGTGGTCAATTCCCGCTGTGCGTGTCGCGATGACAACCTTATATACATAGGCAAGAGACCACCCGGCTACAACGGCATAATAAGAAAGTATAACAAAGCCGGTAAAGACACCCAGCGCTCCCACCAGCCACCACGGCGTTTTCGGCGCCAGCGCCTTGAAAGCGCCCACAGGATTGCGCTGAGTCACGCGTCCCAGAACCATTTCATTAACAATAAGAGGATAACCAATCAGAAAAATAGCAATGAGATAAATAATGATAAAAGCCGCTCCTCCGTGCTCCCCCGTCATATAGGGAAACCGCCAGATGTTTCCCAATCCTACGGCCGATCCCGCGGCAGCCAGAATAAATCCGGCGCGACTTGCCCAGTGTTCCCGGCCATTATCGTTGAATCCGCCCATAAAGTTTCTCCTCTTCGCCCTTTTAAATGAATTTGCCGCAAATCACGTGCCCGGCGGCGATTGCCGCGGAAAATGCGAAAAAATTTTGCCGCGAACTATAGAAATTTCATCCTTTTGTGTCAAGGCAAAACAACTCCCCGGGCAGCACGGCTATTTAAAAACATATTTCTCCTCCAGGACTTGCCAATACCCGATATTTTAATAGCTTGACACAAGATTTCCCTGTTCATATACTCAGGTGGCCGGGTAAATGGCACCATTAAAACACGGAAAGGAGTTAATTATGAAAGTTGAAGACATCAAAACAATCGCAATCATCGGCGCCGGCGACATGGGGCACGGTATCGCGGAAGTCTGCGCCATGGCAGGCGTAAAGGTCAACCTCTACGATATCAAACAGGAATTTGTGGACAAAGGCCTTGCAAAAATCAAGGCCAGCTTTGAAAAACAGGTGACCAAGCAAAAAATGTCCGGCGAAGATATGAACAAAGCTATCGGCAACATTAAAGGTTTCACGTCTTTGAAAGAAGCGGTGGCGGACATCGATTACATGATTGAAGCCGCGCCGGAAATACTCGACCTAAAAATAAAAATATTCAAGGAAATAGATGAAAACGCGCCGAAACACGCAATTTTAGCTTCCAATACTTCGAACATGAGCATTACCGAAATGGGTAACGCGACAAGCAGGCCGGAAAAAGTTCTGGGAATTCATTTCTTCAATCCTCCGGTAATGATGGCGTTGGTCGAGGTAATCCGTGGGCAGAAAACTTCGGAAGAAACGATGAATGTCAGCTATGAGTTCATTTCCAAACTTAAAAATTTCCGCGGCCCTATGCAGCCTGTGCGCGTGGAAAGAGATTCACCCGGTTTCATCTTCAACAGAATCAATGCTCCGGTAAGTTTGTACCTGGCCGAAATTTACGAAAAGGGTTTGATCAACCCGGAAGCTGTTGACGCCAAGATAAGGTCAATCGGCTCGCCGATGGGACCATACGAAACAATGGACTTTGCCGGACTGGATATTTTCTGTCACGGAACAGAATACTTTGCCAAAACCCTGTCGCCCGAATTCAGGCCGAGCAACTGGCTGAAAAAGAAAATTGACGCCGGCGAACTGGGTAAAAAAAGCAGCAAGGGAATCTTTGACTGGCCGGAAGGCAACAGGCCGGCAATAGACATGGGCAAAGCAGACCCCAATTTTGACCCGATGGATATCGTATGCCTGCAAGTGAACGAGGGAACAAAGCTTCTGGAAGAAGGGGTAACAGGCAGCGCGGCGGAAATCGACAAGGCTATGGTCAATGGCGGCGGGTCGCCTTTCGGGCCTTTTGCCCTGGCTAAAGGCATGGGCTGGGATAAAGTGGCCGAAAGATGTGAAGCCATCTCCCAGAAACTGGGCATTAAGTGGTTTTTGCCCACTGAAACACTGAAAAAAGGAAATATCCAAGTTTAAAAATTTACCTGTGGCAATTTAACCGGGGAGTTCATTTGGGAAAATGAGCTCCCTTTTTTTAGCGGGAAATACTCCACGTTATTGTATTAATCAGTGTTCCTCTCCGACATACAAAAGGCAACTTATTGCATCGCCTAAAAATAAATTTCACCCTTGTCTTCTTCGTTTTTGAACATTTCACGCCAGCCAAATTAAAAACTATTTTTGTATTTGACAAAATAAATTTTTGCGAGTATGCATACGGCAAACGATTGCCGTTTACTGATTGCTTATGAAACAGCTTTTCAACCCGGAAGATATCGAAAGAAAAACGATACTGATTTTGAAAATTCTCAATGAAAGCCTGGAACCACTTGGCGCGCGTGTTATCGCGCACAGAATGCAGGAACAGGGCGTTCAATTGAGCGAAAGAACCGTGCGTTATCACCTTAAGCACATGGATGAAAGGAGCATGACCAAACTAATCGGCAGGCGCGATGGAAGAGTCATTACCGAACTCGGCATGGAAGAAATAAACAATGCCCGTGTTCAGGATAAAATCAGTTTGTCAATTTCCCGTATCGACGTGCTTTCCTTCCAAACAACCTTTAACCTCAAGGAAAAACGCGGCCTGGTACCGGTAAATGTTTCATTTTTCCCCGAAGAAAAATTCCGGCAGGCTCTCGCCTTGATGAAACCGGTTTTAAAAAAAAACTGGCCGTTTCCGGGCATGTTGCCGTCGCCGGGGCGGGGGAAAAATTGGGAGATATTACCATCCCGGAAGGCAAGATTGGCCTGGCGACTCTCTGCAGCATCGTCGTAAACGGTGTACTGCTCAAGCACGGCATCCCCATTGATTCCAAATTCGGCGGCATCCTGCAGTTGAAAAACGGCGAACCGCTGCGTTTTGTTGAGCTAATTCATTATTCCGGTTCGTCGCTTGACCCTTCGGAAATATTCATCCGCGGCAAAATGACCTCGGTAAACGACGTCGCACGAAATGGTGAAGGCAAAATTCTGGCCAATTTCCGGGAAATTCCCGCTCTCAGTCGTCCGCTGGTTGAAGATTTGATTGCCGGTTTTCGTGAGGCGGGTATAAATGGAATTCTTGCCGTCGGCGAAGTAGGTAAAGAGCTGGCGCAAACCAACGTGGATATAAACAAAGCCGGCATGATTCTCGTCGGCGGATTGAACCCGGTGGCTGCGGCGCACGAAAAAGGCTTTGACGTGGAAAACAAGGCGATGTCCACCGTAATGGAATTTGATGACCTGTACAGCATCGAGAAACTATAAAAACTTTTTAAAAACCTTTCATGCTGAAATCTACAGGTGAAATGAACAATAAATTTGGAGGAGAATTATATGTCAGTGATTAGTGATGTAATTGCGAAAGTAAAACAGACGGATCCAAACCAGCCCGAGTTTCATCAGGCTGTAGAAGAGGTTCTGGAGACGCTGGAACCCACAGTCAAGAAGCATCCGGAATTTGTTAAAGCTGGTATTTATGAACGCATCGTCGAGCCGGAAAGAGCAATTATTTTCCGCGTGCCCTGGATGGATGACAAAGGAAACGTTCAAGTAAACCGCGGTTTCCGCGTTCAGTTCAACAACGCCATCGGCCCTTTCAAGGGCGGCCTGCGCTTTCACCCTTCGGTGAACCTGGGCATCATCAAATTCCTCGGTTTCGAACAAATCTTCAAAAATGCCCTGACCACTCTGCCCATGGGCGGGGGTAAAGGAGGTTCGGATTTCGACCCCAAAGGCAAATCCGACACGGATGTAATGCGTTTCTGCCAGGCTTTTATGCGCGAACTATACCGTCACATCGGCGGGGAGATCGACATTCCCGCCGGCGACATCGGCGTGGGCGGACGTGAAATCGGCTACATGTACGGGTACTACAAAAAAATACGTAATGAACACACCGGCGTCCTCACGGGCAAGGGGCTTGAGTACGGGGGAAGCTTAATCCGTCCGGAGGCTACCGGCTACGGCACGGTATATTTCGCCGCGGAAATGCTGGCCACGCGCGACCTTGATTTTAAGGACAAAACCGTCGCGGTGAGCGGCGCGGGAAATGTGGCTCAGTTCGCCGTGGAAAAAGTAAATCAGCTGGGTGGAAAAGTTATATCTCTTTGTGATTCCTCCGCGACTATTATTGACGAGGCCGGCATTGACGACGACAAATGCTGCTACGTTCTGGATTTGAAAAACGTCAAGCGCGGCCGCATCACCGAATATGCCGATAAATACAAAACCGTCTGCTATGAAGGCAAGAACGTCTGGGATGTCATCCGGGAACAGAGCATTAAGGTTGATGTCGCCCTGCCCTGCGCCACGCAAAACGAAATCAGCGGAAAGAACGCCGCGGCTCTGGTGAAAAACGGATGCATCTGCGTGGCTGAAGGCGCCAACATGCCTTCGACTCCTGAAGCTGTCAAGATTTTTCAGGAGAACAAAATTCTCTACGGCCCGGGTAAAGCGGCCAATGCCGGCGGCGTGGCCACCTCCGGCCTGGAAATGAGCCAGAACAGCCTGAGGTTTTCCTGGACGCGTGAAGAAGTTGACGAACGCCTTCAGAAAATCATGAAAAGTATTCACAAGGCCTGTTACGATACGGCAGAAGCATACGGCAGAAAAGGGGATTATATCACCGGCGCGAACATCGCCGGATTCACGAAGGTGGCCAAGGCCATGCTGGCCTACGGTGTGGTGTAAAAAAACAGATACAAAATAAATTATTTTCTTATCTGACAATAAAAAAAGCCGCGCCCAGTATAAGGCCGCGGCTTTTTTTATAAAATAAATTCGTTACTCTTGTGAAAAAAATATTTTTCTAAATAATTACTCTTTCTGCTATATGAAATTTATTCAACCACAGCTTATTTACTATAATCTTATTAGGCATAATACCAAAAAACGGGGTACTATTTTAGCAAAATATCATGGATAATTTTTCTTTTGCGCCCTTTGTTTGCGCCCCGATGCACTCTGACTAACTCTTTCAAATAGGCAAAGCAGC
>DSAV01000117.1 GCA_011046295.1 Deltaproteobacteria bacterium
CATATATACCATTGTTATCACTAGATTATTACCTTATTTTAGACCCCGTTTTTCCGCATTAAGCCCTTTTTCACGAAAGTCGTCAGCCCTTCAGCAAACGAAAAAGCCGAATATCTCCTGGCGCCATTTCCCGGCGGGTGATTCGCCAAGGCAAGAAAAGCTTGAAAAATGGATTTGTCTGGCGCCGATCTGGACTTTGCCGCAGAATTTCTCCTTACTGCTTTATTATGGTGTCAGGCGCATTGTCGCGCTTTCTTCGACAAGCCGTTTCACAAAAGAACATTCATCTGACGAAGCGGAAAAAATAATAGCGGATAAGCTTGCTCATAGCGAGCAAACATTAGCCGAATGGGCGCAAAAGAATAATCTATCATGGACCATTTTGCGCCCCACGCTAATTTACGGCCTGGGGCGCGATAAAAACATCAGTGTGATTATCCGCTTTATCCGAAGATTTTCTTTTTTCCCGCTGCTAGGTAAGGCACAAGGATTGCGCCAACCGGTGCACGCGCAAGATGTTGCCTTGGCTTGTGTTTCAGCGCTCAATACTGAAAAAGCGGCGAATCGCGCTTATAATATTCCCGGCGGTGAAACTCTAACCTATCGGCAGATGGTGGAAAAAGTATTTGAATCTCTTGGCAAAAGGCAGCGTTTTGTGGTATTGCCTCTTTGGATTTTCCGTGCGGGAATATTTATTTTGCGTCACTTACCGCGTTTACGCGACTGGTCTGCCGCCATGGCTGAAAGAATGAATCAAAATCTTGTTTTTGATAATCTGGACGCCAGAAAAGATTTTAACTTCGCGCCCCGTGAATTTGAGTTGACCAGGGAGGATTTATCCGGGATTTTGAATTATTGAAAAAAGGAGGATACAACAGTGTTTAAAAGATTTGAAAGTAAACGGAAAAAAATTGCTGTTGCCGCGAGCCTGCTGATCTTTTGCTTTTGTTATATAGGTATTTATACGGCATGTTCACGCAATGATGAAAAGCAAGCGGTCGTTGAGGGAAGAATTCTTATTTCCGGAGCCTGGGCCCTGTATCCGATGATGGTTAAATGGGCTGAGGAATATAAAAACATCAATCCGAAAATCAGGATCGATGTTTCCGCGGGGGGCGCAGGCAAAGGCGTGACGGATGCTCTATCCGGAATGGTGGATATCGGGATGGTTTCCCGGGATCTTCGTCCCGAAGAAATCAGGCAAGACTTGTTTTACGTGCCGGTTGTGAAAGACGCGGTTTTTCCGACATTAAACGCCGCCAATCCGGCCATAAAGGAGCTTCTGAAGAAAGGTCTGAAGAAAAGTGATTTTAACGATTTATGGATAAAAGGCCAATCCATGACCTGGGGAGATTTGACAGGCACGGCAAATCAGATGAATGTCCGGGTTTATACCAGGTCTGATTCCAGCGGCGCGGCGGAGATTTGGGCAAAATACTTAGGTGCGCACCAGGAGGATCTTAAAGGGGTTGCCGTTTACGGAGACCCTGGCCTCGCGGAGGCGGTGAAAAAAGATAAGGCCGGCATCGGATACAACAACCTGAATTTTGCTTATGACATGAAAACAGGCAAGCCTCTTCATGGACTTCAGATTATACCTATTGACGTTAATGAAAACGGACGCATTGACCCCGCAGAACGGATTTCTACCAAACCCGAAGCAATAAAATCGGTTGAGGCGGGTGTTTATCCGTCCCCTCCGGCCAGAGACCTTTATCTGGTTACCAAAAAAGCGTTTCGGGGGCCGGCGAATGACTTCGTTTACTGGATATTGACCGACGGGCAAAAATATGTTGGTGAAGTCGGCTATCTGAGAATAAATAATAAAGAGATTGAAAAAGCGCTGGAAAAAGTCCGCCGTTGAAGGGCTAACAAAAGATATTAGTATTTTTGTCATGAGCAGGCTGTTTAGAAAAAGACACTTTAAAGATTTTCTCGCGCTGATTTCCGGGCGCTGCTTTCTTATCTTCATCAATTTTCTTGCCCTGCTGATTTTTTTCGGACTGATTTTAAAAGCCAGGCCGATTCTCGGTATTGTTTCGCTGCCGGAATTGCTTTTTTCATCATCGTGGCATCCGTTGAAAAATGAATTCGGCTTGTTTCCTTTTATCGTGGGCACACTGCAAGTAACTATGTTGACCATGCTGATTGCCCTGCCGATATGCATGCTTGCCGCGATTTACCTGTCTGAATACTCCAGAAAAAGATTCCGCGAGGCGGCTCGTTTTATCATTGATATTCTTGCGGGGATTCCTTCTGTTGTTTATGGTTTATGCGGCGTCCTGGTTGTTGTCCCGTTCGTACGTTTTACCGGAGAGCTTTTTGGCGTTCAAACCACGGGTTACAGCCTGCTGGCCGGCAGCATTGTTCTGGCCGTGATGGTTATCCCTTTTGTCATTTCAATTTCCGTGGAAGTATTGAGAATGGTACCCGATCCTCTGCGGGAGAGCGCGCTGGCTCTGGGGGCTACCAGGTGGGAAGTTGTTAAGTATGTTGTTTTGAAGAAAGCAAGGGCGGGGCTGATTGCGGCAGTGGTCTTGGGTTTTGCCCGCGCTTTTGGTGAAACAATGGCCGTGCTGATGGTGGTGGGAAATGTCGCGCAGATTTCTTTTTCGGTTTTCGAGCCGGCCTACCCGCTGCCGGCGCTTATTGCCAATAACTACGGAGAGGTTATGTCCATCCCTCTTTATGACGCCGCGCTGATGTCCGCGGCTCTTGTATTAATGATTGTCGTCACAATATTCAGTCTGACAGCGCACTACACGCTTCTAAAAGTGGGAGAGAGGAGCGGGCGGTGAAAAAAAGAAGACTGGAAGAAAAAATTTTTAAGGCTTTGATGATTATCTCGCTTTTCCTGGTATTTGCGGCACTGGCGGGGATAATCCTTGTTGTTTCGGTGAAGGGCCTGTCGTCTCTTAATTTATCCATGATAATCGAAACGCCGAAAGGCGGTTATTATTTGGGTCATGAAGGAGGCATAGCCAATGCAATTGTCGGTTCTCTTTACCTGATGGCGGGAGCGACGGTTCTTGCTTTCCTTATCAGTCTGCCGGTTGCGCTGGCTCTGCAGAGGGAATATCTGGGCAGGCGCTTTGCCGACTTTACCCGCCTGGTTCTTGATATCCTCTGGGGAACGCCTTCGATTGTTTACGGCGCTTTCGGTTTTGTCGTGATGGTTTTTCTGGGACTGCGCGCGTCCCTCCTGGGAGGCATTATCGTTTTGACATTGCTGATGATTCCCATTATGACCCGCGCGATGGACGAGGCGATAAAACTTGTGCCCTTTGAACTGAAAGAGATGGCTTACGCTTTGGGCACAACGAGACTGGAAGCGACTTTTGCCGTTGTGCTGAAGCAGGCTTTGCCCGGGATATTTACGGGAATTATCCTGGCATTCGGCCGCGGGATAGGCGATGCGGCCTCAATTCTTTTCACCGCGGGTTACACTGATGAAATTCCCAAATCATTGCTGGATCCGGTCGCTTCTCTGCCGCTGGCTGTTTTTTTCCAGTTCGGCACGCCGGTTCCCGAAGTGCAGGCCAGGGCTTTTGCCGCGGCGGTGATTCTTCTGTTTATTGTAATGATCGTTAATATTGTCGCCAGACTATTGGGCTGGAAGTTTTCAAAAAATATAGTAAGGTAAAGTAATTATGTCCAGGATAAAAATAAACGGATTGAATGTTTTATATGGCAGGCAGCCGGCGCTAAGAAATATCAGTCTTGATATTCCCGAACGGCAGATTATTGCCATTATCGGCCCTTCCGGATGCGGCAAGACAACTTTGCTCAAAAGCATTAACCGGCTTCTTGATTTGGAAGAGGAAATAAATATTAGCGGCGATATTGTTATTGATAATGAAAATATCTACGCTGACGGTATGGATGTAATTGCACTGAGAAAAAAAGTCGGATTTTTGCCCCAGCGGCCTTATCCCCTGCCGATGTCCATTTTTAACAATGTCGCATTTGGACCGCGCCTGCATGGCCTAGATATCTCCAATCTTGCAGGAGGCTCATCAGGAAGAGAAAGCACACCGCGGAAGAAAAAAGATATGCAGGCAATAGTCGAGCGCTACTTGAGATTGGCTGGGTTATGGGAAGAAGTGAAAGACAGACTACATACTCCGGCGGCAAAATTATCTATCGGACAGCAGCAGCGCCTGGCGCTGGCCAGAGTTCTTTCCGTGGAGCCTGAAATAATCCTTGCCGATGAACCGACTTCCGCTCTGGATCCCATATCCGCGAAGCTTGTTGAGGAACAATTCAAGTCCCTGAAGGAAAATTATACGATTATTTTTGTTACCCATATTCTGCGCCAGGCCAGAAGGCTGGCGGATTATATAGTTTTTCTTTACATGGGGGATTTGATAGAACATGAACCAGCCGTCCGGTTTTTTTCCGAGCCGCGCAACGAGAAAACCAAGGCGTATATCACGGGAGAAATAAGTTAAGATGAATTCATTCAGCCTGTCATATCTGCGTCAGCTCGAAGCGGAATCGATTGATATTATGCGCGAAGTCGCGGCGGAATTTAAAAATCCGGTTATGCTCTATTCCGTCGGCAAGGACTCCAGTGTGATGGTCCGTCTCGCCCAAAAAGCGTTTTACCCGGGGAGATTTCCTTTTCCTTTGATGCATATCGATACCGGCTACAAGTTTCCGGAAATGTATACTTTTCGGGATGAATTTTGTAAAAATATTGACGCCACGCTTATTGTGGAAAAAAATGAGCAGTGGATTGCCCGTGGCTGCCATCCACTGAAAATGGGTGTGGACAAATGTTGTTCTTATCTGAAAACAGGCGCGCTTTTGGACGCTATTGCCAAACACGGTTTTGACGCCGCCCTTGGCGGGGCGAGGCGCGAGGAGGAAAAATCCCGCGCCAAAGAAAGAGTGTTTTCCCTGCGTGACTCATTCGGCCAGTGGGATCCGAAAAATCAGCGCCCGGAGCTTTGGGATATATACAACACCCGCCTTGATGAGGGAGAGTCCATGCGGGTATTCCCACTCAGTAACTGGACAGAGCGAGATATCTGGCAATATATAAAACTGGAGCAGATTCCGGTCGTGCCGATTTATTTCGCGCGCGAGCGGGAAGTGATTGAGCGCAACGGCATTCTTATTCCCGTTTCCTTCTCTTCCGACGCGCCTGAAGAAGCGAACCAAAAATCTGTTCGCTCAAAGACGAAGACAATGATTTGCCGTTTTCGCTCACTGGGTTGTATTCCCTGCACCGGGGCGATTGCTTCCCGAGCGGTCACTTTTGATGAAATTATCGCGGAGGTGCATGCGGCCACGAAATCGGAGCGGGAAAACCGCGTTATCGATTTGACCAGCGACAGCTCCATGGAACAGAAAAAAAAGGAAGGATATTTTTGATGCCGGCCGGAGAGAAATCATTGTTACGTTTTGTCACGACGGGCAGTGTGGATGACGGCAAATCCACACTGATCGGCAGGCTTTTATACGAAACAAAATCAATATATGAAGACCAGTATCAGGCAATTGAAAAAACATCCCAAAAAAGAGGATTGAAAGAAGTTGAACTGGCTTACTTGCTAGACGGGCTGGCGGCGGAGCGCGAGCAGGGCATTACTATTGATGTTGCTTACCGCTATTTTGAGACGGATAAGAGAAAATTTATCATTACCGATTCACCGGGGCACGTACAGTACACAAAAAATATGGTTACCGGCGCGTCCAAAGCTGATTGCGCTGTTATTCTGATTGACGCGCGCAACGGCGTCTTGACACAATCCAAAAGACACGGCTTTTTGATTTCTCTTTTGCAGATTCCGCATTTAATCGTGGCGGTGAATAAAATGGATCTGGTCAATTATTCACAGGAGATATTTTCCCGTATTGTTGAGGAATATGCGGATTTTTCGCAAAAACTCGATATTCACGACATAGTCTTTATCCCCGTATCCGCGCTGAAAGGGGATAATGTCGCGGTAAAAAGCAAAAAAATGCCCTGGTATGAAGGCACAACACTTCTTAATAATCTTGAAAATCTCAATATTTCGGCGGATAGAAACCTGGTGGATTTCCGTTTTCCCGTGCAGTATGTTATCAGGCCGCACGCGGATTTCCGGGGTTTCGCCGGGAAAGTTGTTTCCGGCACTATCACGCCTTTTGAAGAAGTTGTTGTCCTGCCGTCCGGAAAAATTACCTCCGTCAAATCCATCGTTACTTACGACGGTGAGCTTAAAGAAGCGTTCGCGCCGCAGTCCATTGTCGTTACTTTTAATGATGAGGTTGACGTCAGTCGCGGCGATATGATTGTCCGTAAAAAAAACCTGCCGTTAATAGAAAGTTTCCTTGAGGCAATAATATGCTGGATGGATGATGAACCCATGACCATGGATTCATCCTTTATAATGAAGCACACTACGAGATCTGTTCGAGCTTCTGTAAAAAACATTGTTTATAAAATAGATGTGAATACGCTGCATCGCCAGCCGGCAGACACATTTATGCTAAATGATATCGGGCGCGTGGAAATAAAACTAGCGGCGCCAATTTTTTTCGATCCTTACAAAATTAATCATGCCACAGGCCGGTTTATCCTGATTGACCCGCAGACCAACAGGACGGTTGCCGCCGGCATGATTCGCGATGCCGCCAGGCGTGTTGAAGACTATGTGGCGGGCGGACCGGATGAAGAAGGTAAACAAAAAAAATCCCCTCACACCGTCTGGCGGGAATTAAACATAAAACTTGCCGAGCGCGAAGAGCAAAACAAACATAGGGCAGTAGTGCTGTGGTTAACTGGTCTTTCCGGTTCCGGTAAATCCACCATCGCCATGGAACTGGAACAACGGTTGTTTAAACGCGGCTGTAAAACGGCGCTGCTCGACGGGGACTTGCTGCGCCACGGGTTATGTTCCGATCTGGTTTTTTCTCCGGCGGACAGAAAAGAAAACATCCGCCGGGCGGGCGAGACGGCAAAATTATTTTTCGAACATGGCAATATTGTATTGTGTACTTTTATTTCTCCGTTCAAAGAAGACCGGAATTTCGTAAGAGGGTTGCTTGAACCGGGCAAATTTGTGGAAATATATATTTACTGCTCCATAGATGAATGCCGGAAGCGTGACCCGAACGGGCTTTACAAAAAAGCCTTGTCCGGCTCCATAAAAAACTTTACCGGTATAGATTCGCCATATGAAATTCCCGATAATCCAGAGCTGATTCTGGATACCCAAAAAATGCCTGTGGAAAAATGCGTTGATATGCTGGAAGATTATCTTGTGAAAAAGTCTGTTTTGCCGGAAAAATGAGGCGAAAAAAATCAGGGAAAATAAATGAAGAAGATTCTGATAACCGGAGTCGCCGGGTTCATCGGCTATCATCTGGCCGACGCGCTGGCCAGACTCGGTAAGATAATTACCGGAATTGATAATTTAAACGATTACTACGATGTAAAACTGAAGAAGGCGCGCCTTGTTCAATTGGAACGCTATGATAATTTTAAGTTTCGTAAGCTCGATCTGGCGGACCGTAAGAAAGCGGCGCAGCTGTTTGATAAAGGCGGATTCGATGTAGTGGTAAATCTGGCGGCGCAGGCAGGTGTTCGCTACTCGCTCAAGAATCCTTATTCTTATATTGAAAGCAATATTGTAGGTTTTACCAATGTTCTGGAGGGCTGCCGTCATAATGGGATAAAGCACCTCGTCTTCGCCTCATCAAGTTCGGTTTACGGCCTGAACACAAAAGTGCCGTTTTCCGTGCATGACAATATTGACCATCCAATATCTCTTTACGCTGCGTCGAAGAAAGCAAACGAATTGATGGCGCACGCCTACGCCCATCTGTACGCAATACCCAGCACAGGGCTGAGATTCTTCACTGTGTACGGGCCGTGGGGTCGTCCGGACATGGCGTATTTTTCTTTTACTAAATCAATTCTTGAGGGAAAACCGATTGACGTTTATAACTTCGGCAATATGAAGCGCGATTTTACCTATATTGATGATATCGTTGAAGGCGTAATAATGGTTATGGAAAATATTCCGCGGCCGAATCCGGATTGGGACACGGCAAACCCTAAAGCTGGTTCCAGCTATGCACCGTATAAATTATATAATATCGGAAACAATAATCCCGTCGAGCTGAAAAAATTCATTGAAATCCTGGAAGAAAAACTTGGTAAAAAAGCAGTAAAAAACATGCTTCCCATGCAGCCCGGAGATGTTCCCCTCACCTATGCGGATATAGACGACCTTGTCCGTGATGTGGGATTCCGGCCCAAGACTTCCCTCGAAGATGGTATAGAAAAGTTTGTGACTTGGTACCGGTCGTATTATAATGTTAAATAACGCGGCCACGAGAAGAGGGCAAAAACACGGATGATACCTCGATTTAAAAAATTACTTTTCCTTGTTGGCGGCAGAGGACGGATAAAATTTATCATCCTGCTCGTAGGGATGTTCATTAATTCACTGCTGGAAATGATTGGTGTCGGAGCCATTCCTGTTTTTATTCTTATCATATCTGATCCGGAAAAGATCATGCAGCACCAATGGGCTGCTCCCTTTGTCGGCTTACTTGATATCACCACTTCTAAAAGTCTGTTGACCTGGGGCGCAGTTTTTCTGGTTGGCTTGTTTGTGGCGAAAAACGTGTTCTTCAGCCTGTTGGTTTATGTCAAAACAAGAATAATATACAATGAACAGGTAAGGTTGGGAAACCGTCTGTTTAAGGCCTACATGAAGTCCAGTTATCCGTTTTTCTTAAGCCGGAACTCGGCAGAATTATTGCGCAACGTGAACAATGAAACCAGGCTTATTATTTCCGGTGTAATTCTTCCACTGCTGCAAACCATTCTCAATGGCTTGGTTTTGGTGATGATTATTCTTTTATTAATGGTTGTCGAGCCGGTTATTTCTCTTGCGGCATTTGCCGTTTTGGGTAGCATTAGTTTTCTTTTTGTGTTCTTCACTAATAAAAGAAATAAAGCCTATGGTAAAGAGGCGCTGCAACACAGGAAACGGATGAATAAAATTGTAATGGAAGGAATATCCGGCATCAAGGACATAATCGTCATGGGGCGCGAAAACAGCTTTTTGCGGCGGTATAATTTCAGCGCGGTACGCTTGGCTATTACGCTCAGATACAGGCAGATGATAAGTCAGTTGCCAAAACCATTCATGGAGACGGTAGCGGTGGTGGGAATGCTGTTTATCGTTTTAATGTTGCTTTTGCTGGGCAGAGATGCCGCCTCACTCATCCCCGTTCTGGCGCTTTTCGCTGTAGCCACTATGCGCCTGTTGCCGATTTTGAAAGATCTCGTCTCTGTATATACCGATATACGTTACAATGCGTATGCGATAGATCCTGTTTACAATGACCTAATACTTTTGGAGAAAGATGCTGACCGGCATCTGAAAAACGAAAAGAGAACTGACATCACTCCTTATCCTTTTGTTTCTGAAATTGTTTTTAAGAATGTCAGTTACACTTATCCGCAGGGAAATGTTCAAGCCGTCCGTAATATTAACCTTAATATAACCAAAGAGGATGTAATAGGGCTGGTGGGGCCTTCCGGCGCCGGTAAAACAACGTTGGTGGATATCCTTCTGGGGTTGCTCAAGCCGCAGGAAGGAAAGGTGCTGGCAGACAAGCAGGATATTTTTGAAGATGTCCGTCGCTGGCGGAAAAATGTGGGATATATTCCCCAATTTATTCATTTAAATCACTACTGTCCGGGTATTTCGTCAAATAAATTTAGTTGGTTAGATGGCATAGGGTTTTCCGTTTTGTAGTTTACCATTGTAAATAGTTGATAAAGCGGGATTCTTTCGAAAGCCGTAA
>DSAV01000153.1 GCA_011046295.1 Deltaproteobacteria bacterium
ATCCCACATGGGCATAAAAATCGCTAAAGCAAAGAAACCGACAACCACGGCCAACCCCACGATTAATATCGGGCCTATGGCGTCAGACATTCCCTTAACCGCGTATTCAACCTCATCATCATAATGCTTGGAAATTTCGCGCAGCATTTCATCAAGGTTTCCGGATTCTTCCCCGATGGCAATCATATCCACAACCATTGGCGTAAAATACTTTGATGATTTAAGAGGCGCGGATATACCCGCCCCTTCTTCAATGCGTTCCCGCAGATTTTCAAAAGCGCGCGCTATCGCCTCGTTGCCGATTGTTTCTGACAAGATGGAAAGCGCTTGCATGACAGGAACACCGCTCGACTGCAAAATCGCGAAAATACTGGCAAAGCGCGACAAAGCCGCTTTTTTAAACACCTGTCCGATAATGGGCAATTCCAGGAAAAATGAGTCTCTGACAAATCGGCCCTGCGGCGTGCGGAAATAAAGAACCATGGCGGTAATGATCAGCAGCACGACGGCAAGAATAAAAAACCAGTAGTTAACTAAAAAAGCGTGCAGAAGCATGGCAATTTGTGTGGGCAGCGGTAATTCCAAACCGGTGCTTTTGAAAAGGCCGACAAACTTCGGCACGACAAAAGTAAGTAGAATGATAAAAGCAATGCTCAGAGCAATTACCACAATAAATGGATACCTGAGGGCGGCTTTGATATCTGATTTTACTTTTGTTTCATGCTCGATGATGTAAATCAGTCTGTCGAGCACGCCCGGAACATTACCGCTCATTTCTCCCGCTTTGATCATCGCGCAGTAAAGCGGTGAAAATATTTTGGGGTATTTTTCCATGGATTCGGATAACGTCGCCCCCTGCCTTATTTCAATGATAATATTTGCTATTGCTTTTCTCAGAACTCGGCTTTCCGTCTGCGCCTCCAGGACCTGCAAAAGCCTCAATATCGGCACGCCTGCTGAGAGCATGGAACGGAATTGCTTGGTGAAAATTATCAAATCAGCCACTTTCACCCGGTCGAATAACGCCATAATTGCAGACGCGGAACCTTCCCCGCCTCTTTCCGACAAACTGATTTTTTCCGGAATTAATCCGCGCGCCACCAGTATGGAGGTGGCCTCTTCAACAGTCTGCGCATCAAGAGTACCGGATACTTTATTCCCGCTTTCATTGAGGGCTCGGTAATTGAATAACGGCATATATTTATATCCTTCTTATGTCATAACCGCGGAAGCCGCTTCTTCCAGCGTGGTAATTCCCCGCATAACCTTTTGAGCAGCGTCTTCGCGCAGCGTTCTTAATTTTCCCGCTTCCACCGCCGTACGCGTAATTTCCTGGCTGGTTTTTCTTTTTAAAATCATGTCCTGAACCATTTCATCGTTAACCAACACTTCAAAAAGGCCGGTTCTTCCCTTGTAACCGGTGTTCTTGCACTGGTAGCAACCCCTGCCGTGCTGAAAATTTGCCTTTTTCGCCTCTTCGGCAGTTATTCCAAAGGAAGCCAGCGCGCTCGCCGGCGGCTGATATTTCTCCTTGCAGTAAGGACACACGGTGCGCACCAGCCTCTGAGCAAAGGAAACAAGCATTACCGAAGAAATCAGAAACGGCTCAATGCCCATGTCAATGAACCTGGTTATGGCGCCCGCGGCATCGTTGGTATGCACCGTGCTCAAAACCCTGTGCCCTGTCTGCGCCGCCTGCACGGCTATCGCCGCCGTTTCCGCGTCGCGGATTTCTCCCACCATAATAACATCCGGATCCTGACGTAAAATAGAACGCAGTCCGCTGGCAAAAGTCATCCCCGCCTTGCGGTTTAGCTGCGTCTGGCGGATATTGTTAATTCTGTATTCAACCGGATCTTCCAGAGTAATAATATTGATGTCCGGTTTGTTGATGGAACTCAATATAGCGTAAAGACTGGTGCTTTTACCGCTTCCCGTGGGCCCCGTGCTCAAAATCAAACCATAAGGCTTGAGGCTCATAATTTGAATTTTGTCCATGTCTTCGGCAACCATGCCAAGACGGTCAAGTGTGTAAATTCCACCGCTCATGTCCAGAAGGCGTAAAACGAGATTCTCGCCGTAAATCGTGGGAATAGAAGAAACCCTGACGTTGATTTCTTTTTTTCCCAACTTCAGGGTAAAACGACCGTCCTGGGGTATCCGCGATATCGTGATGTCCATGTTGGCCAGAATTTTCATGCGGGCGATAATGGGTAAAAAAAGCGACTTGGGCGGAGAAGGCACATCCAGCAGCTTTCCGTCAATGCGGAAACGCAGCTGAACCGTATTTTGCTGCGGACTTATATGAATATCGCTCGCTCCGTCACGTATTGCCTGCGCGAAAATGGAATTGACCAGACGTATCACCGGCGCTTCACCCGCCATGTCCTGCAATGTGGCGACCTGAACTTCTTCCTTGGCCTGATCTTCTTCCGTCTGACCATCCTGGCCTATCTCCATTGTTTCCATGATCCCGCCCAGGCCGGACTGCATCCCATATAAGCTGTTGATAATCTGGTTTACTTCCCTTTCCGTGCAGATGACAGGTTCAACTTCCGCATTGGCAGCCAGCTCAATTGCGTCCAGAGTGTTTATATCCAGCGGGTCAACAATGGCCACGGTAAGCAGACGGCCTTTTTTTCTTAAAGGCGCCACCTGATTTTTCTGAGCAATTTCGATGGATATGTAATTTGTCAGCGTCACATCCAGAGGATAGTTATCAGGATGATATTTTTGGATGCCCAACTGCTGGCTCAAAAGATCCATTATCTGCTGCTCGTTTACAATTCCCATGTGCGTTAAATACTGGCCGAGCTTTAACCCGGCTTTTCTTTGCTGAACTAATGCCTCTTTTAATTTTTCTTCGGATAAAAGCCCGGCGTCCACCAGCATTTCACCCAAACGTTTCTTTTCTTTCATTCAAGCCTCCCCGATAATACCTTCTTCATGTGCGCAGGGCCCGGCGGTTAAAAATAACGGTATCGCTGTTCCATTGGGAAATGATTTGAGTGTGTTTCGCAATTTCGGGCGGCAATCGCTTGATTGTCCGCTCTGCTTCACTACCAGAATCAAAATGCCTGTCGATGATTACAGCATACTTTACTGAATTTTCTTCCCTGCTCCAATGGGGCAGAAAAATCAGATCAGGCATGTTCCTTATCTTCCTCAGCCCGGTAAAGAAGTCATATATGGTTTCTATATTTGTCCCTTCCTTCAAAAGCACAATACACTTGCCCTCCGGCAAAAACGTTCCCTGAGCGGGAATAGCGGGCAGAGCGATGAAATAACCTTCTTCAATTAAATCCCTGTTTCTAATTTCCGGGTTAACTTCTACAACCGCATCGATTATTTCATGTCCTGTCTCCCCGTAGATATTATACAGAGTCCACCAGAGATTCATGCCTTTTCTAATTTTCAGCACGCCGATATAAGAAGGCATTTTATATTCCGGCCTTTTTTCCTGCTCCAATACGGGAGCATCCGGAGCATCAAGCGCGCTTAATTCATCAGTCTGTTCGGAATTCAAAATATTTATTTCGGCCTGTGCCGTGACAGCATCAACCTGAACATCAGGTACATTCGCAGGCGCTTCAGTCTTATATTCATGAATGAGTGCCTTTACGGGGAAAATAAGCGCGATAAGTATCAGAGCGCTCACCACGGACCACCTGAGCCGCCGGAAAAAAAGTACAGTCATGTTGTTGACGCAGCTGCGGACGAGAAACCAGCCCGCCTTGTGCCTGTTGCGGATAATCATCTTCAGAATAACTTCATGACAAAGTGAAACAACCTTGCGCGGATAACCGCCGGTAGCCAGGTATATCGCGACGTACGCGCCATAACCGAAGACGGACGGCGCAATTTCAAAATTCCTTGCCACGGCCAGGCGATATTTAATCATCGCCCTCATCTGCTTGAAATTCAGAGGCTTTAAATAATACAGCACGTCAATACGGTCGGAAAGATTAGGGCGTTTCTTCAGCGCAGCTTTAAATTCTTTCTGCGCAAAGATGATTATTTGCAGCAGTTTATAATCATTTGTTTCATAATTTAGAAATTCCCGTAATATTTCCAGGCATTCTCCGGATATCTTCTGTCCTTCATCAATGACCAGAACGACGATTTTATCCTCATCTACCCCTTTGACAAACAGATAATCTTTTATTCTTTCTTTCAATTGCCATTCGCTGTCTTCGTTACGCGCGTCCTTAATTCCCAGCATCGCGGAAAAAGTGCGCAGAAATTCCAGCGCGCTGTCGAAAGAAGGATCCAGCAACAGGTGTGATTCAATTTCCGCCTGCTGAGCCCCGCCCGGCGTGAAATTCTGCAAGAGCTTCCGGCATAGAGTTGTTTTCCCCGTGCCGATGTCGCCAATGACCACATTGAGCCCCCGGCGCAACCTTACCGCTAATTCCAGTCTCTGCAGGCAACCGGTGTGCTGCGGCGACTGAAAAAGAAACTCCGGCTCGGGCGAGTTGGAGAAAGGTTCTTTCTTGAAATTTAGAATACTGTAATATTCCATATCAGCGCTGCTTTATCTTTTTGTTACGCCTTTACCGGGCTGTCTCCGGTTCAGTTTTTTCTTCCGGCACGACTGCGCTTTCTTCTTCTTTCTTTGTATCTTCCATCCTTACCGGTTCCGCCGCGTCATTCTCATTAACGGGTGCCGTGCTCACATGCGGCGCGGGAGGCAATATGCGCGGCGTAATGAAAATCAAAACTTCTTCCATGGCATCGCTCTTGCCATGCGCCTTAAACAGGTATCCCATAAGAGGAATGTCCTGAAGCAGCGGTAATCCGGCGTCACCTTGAGCAAGCCGCTGCTTGGTTAAACCGGAAATAACTATTGTTTCCCCATCTTCCACAATCAAAACCGTCTCCGTTTGCTTTTTTATGATGAACGGGTTTCCTTCGACATTGCGCAAGGGATCCACCTCGTCTTTTTTTACCAGAATAGTCATCTTCAAATGATTATCATCAATAACATGCGGCGTAATTTCCAGACGCAGGACAACATCTTCAAATTTAACCGTGCGCGTTTCCCTTCCTTCTGCATCTATCTCTCTGGAAACATAAGGAACCCTCTCGCCGCTTTCCGTATAAGCTTTTTGATTATCCAGCGTGGTAATGGAAGGGCTGGAAAGAATATTGAGCAAGTTATCCTGCTGCAATGCCTGTAACTGAATCTCTAATATGTTGCCGCCGATTTTTCCGAAAAGCAGACCCAAAGAACCAAGAGGCGTTGCTGAATCCAAAGCAGCAGGAAAATTCAGCCCCAGACTCTCACCGGATATACCAAGCGGAGCGCTGCCGCCGCCCGTAGCGGTAAAATCCTTTCTGTTATAAAAGCCGCCCCACATAATGCCCAAATCGCGGGCGACATTTTTTGTTGTCTCGACAATATTTGCTCTTATCAGTATCTGCGGTGTCGGTTTATCAATCTGCTCTATAATCCCCAGCATTCTCACCAGGTCTTCGTGTATGGCGGAAATAATAAGCGAATTTGAGTGCTCGTCATACCGGACGGAGCCACGCAATTTCCCGTCTTTATCCCTGGTCAGAAATTCCTGCAGTGTTTCGACCATGTTCTTCGCGTTCGCGTAATTGATCTTTATGACCACCGGCTGCAGAAGAGGTTCCACCCAACGGATATCACGCAATTGAATTTTTCGTTTCAAATCCTGCTCGATATCATCAACGGTTTTGACCAGCAGTACCTTACCCTCCCACACATAAGACAAAGCATGAGTGCGCAGCAATCCGGTAAAGGCCTGATCCCACGGAACTCCGCGGAAATCCACGCTGACCACGCCTTCTAAATCATCTTTTATCAGAATGTTTAAATCCACTGATTTGGCCATCGCCCTCAGAACGCTGCGCAGCTGCGCCTGGCGCATGGAAAGATTTATCGGCTTGGTCGGCAATGATTTCATTTCGGCTGAAGCCAGCACATCCGAAGCTTGCTGCTTTTCAGTTATACTATCCATATCAATCTTTTTTGCTTCAGCCGAGGGAGAATGCCCCTTGGAATCTTCTGCCATTGTTGACCATTTTTCAAGGAAAGCCTGCTGCCGCGCGTTTTTTGAGGCGCCCGCGCAGCTGATGAAAAATACCAGCCCCAAAGTAACAAGCAACGCTGCCGCGAATTTTCTATTTATTGCCGAGGATTTCAAGATAATACCTCCATTGCTCGATTTTATTCCTGGATGGGAACTTCTATTTCGTTTCCCGTGTTTTTATTAAAAATCACGACCATGGAAGGCGTAATGCTTTTCAATAGGTAACCTTCCATTTCCAATTCTTCGCCTACCCGATATTCGTAGCCGTTAATAATAGCCAATTTCCTCTTTCCGGAATCAACGTAACCGGAATAGACCATTCCCGCAGAAGCTCTTCTGGCCGCTACCGCGTCTCTGGCTACCCAATCCCGGTATGAACGACTGTCCCAAAACAAATTTTTGTCCCAATTTTTTTCCGCCCGCGCGATAACATAGGAATCGACGCCCGCGGCGATATCTCTTAACAAGTCTGCCTGTAAATCGCCCACAAAGTTGTTCAGTTCATCAGGCTTGACAATGCTTGCGGATCTTTTCTCGGCGGGAGAGGCAATTAAAAACACATACGCCGCATACAAAACGAAAAGGCCGGCTATAGATAAAACGATAATCTGTCTCTTGTTTAACTTATTCATAATTACTTTTTTTCTAAGCGCCGATCGCCAGCCGTATTTTTATTTTTAGTTCCACCGAGCCGGCCAACTGCTGCATACTGATTTCCTCTATACCATCCATGTACGGCACAGCGCCCAATTCAATAAGCATTTTGCGGAAATCCGCGATGTCCCCTCTTAAAACGGCGCTTTGCAAAAGAAAGGGCGTTCCATCCGATAACCGGCTCAGGTCAGGGGTGATGGATACCATTCTTAAATTCGATTTTTGGGCAATCTGCTTAAATGCTTCGGGAAATTTTGTGGCTTCTTCGCGGGAGAGCTTTGTCCTTTTTGGATTGGGCAGTAAATGCTCTTTCTTGTTTTCCTTTGCCTTTATTAGCGCTGCGTAAATGGGCGCAAGCTCTTTTTGCGCCAACAACTGATTTTCCAGTCCGGCAACCTCTCGGGCAATACCGGAATTGTATTTATATAATGGAAAAAAAACCACCAGCAGCAATATCAGGATAATCGCGCCGCATACAAACAAATACCAAATACTTTTTTCCGGTATATCAAACTTCGGTTTTTTCATTTGGCTATCCTACCCTGACATTGAGCGTGAAATGAAGCACCTGGCTTCTTCTGAAATCGGAAAAATTGCTTTTTTGTACCGCGATATCACTGAACATCGGTGAATTTTCCAACTTCATGACATATTGCGCCAATAATGATTCCAGCATATCGCGCTCACCCAAGATAACTCCTTCTATCAACATGCTGCCCGTTATCCTTGAGGCCGCTTTACCCGGCCCGGCCGCGTTTGAATTATTTACCGGAGCCGTTATTTGGACATTAATAATTTTTATATTGCCGGGAGTAACCGCCGCAACTTCGCCGATGGCCGCCACTCCCAAATACCGGTGCGCATATTGACGAGTATCAACGCTGTTCTTTTTTACTTCCGCAGCCATTTTGGATATCATTTCAGTTGATAAAACAGGATTATGCATAGATAAACTGTTTTCCAGCCTGACTTTTTTCGCCCCCAGGCTTTTTGCCTCCAGAGCCTGATAAAATATCGCTGCCAGACAAATTATCAGGACCGCCGCAAAGGCGACGAAAATACTTCTGTTGATACGGGCAACGCGGATTTCCCTGTTTTTTTCAGCATAAGTAAAAATTGCGTTGGGCGTGCGCGAGTTGTCGGAAAGCGCCAGACCCAAAGCGGGAACAAGCGACATTCTTTCCGAAAAAGATAATGATTCTGCGGCAGAATACGTATGCCCGCCAAACGGGTCAAAAAAATCCGCTTCTATTGCCATTTGGTCGCCCATATAAATTACAAGGGCATTGTAGGAATTCAAGCTTGAAGAAACATACAGTTTTTCGACCTTTTCATAACCCACTGAAGAAGTATAATATTGCAGTGTCCTTTCAACCTGGCGGGCAAGCCTCTCCCAAACGGGAAAAATAATTTCCAGTATTTCATCTTCCCTCAAACCGTAACCAGCGTCCGAGCTGTCCAATTTTTCTGAATCGGGCCCAAGGCTGAAAAGTATCTTTTTCGCCTCGTGTGTCTGGATTGTCGTATGACCGGTTTTTTCGGAAAAAAAATCCACAATTGCTTCGACCATGCTGCTCGTACCGGTTTTTATGCCGCGCGTCATGGTCAAATTATCTTTTTTGTAAATATCAATGCGGGAAAAGTCGTTTCCGATAAATAAACTGGCGTACGTTTCCTCTTCCGGTAAAAACCACCGGGAACGGAAAATATTCTGCAGGACAAAAGGCGCTATTGTTATTCCGTCAAGGGGTACGCCGATTTCCGCAAATATCTTTTTCACATTTTCAACTTGCGAACGGGGAGCCGTGTAAACCATCACCAGGTATTTGGGAAGTCCCTGATCCGTTACCTCGCCTTGCAGCTCATAATCAAAAATCGAATCCTTTTCGTCAAATGCTGTTTCTCTTTTCGCCGTCCAATAAATTACATTTTCCAGCTGCTTTTTAGGCACACGCGGAATTTTCAGGTAATTGACATTTACTTCTCCCGCCGGCATCATCGTCCAAATACTGCAAGTGGAAAATGAACCGCAAAACGAGGTTAAGGTGGATTTCAAAAGAGATTTGAATTCTGCGGAATTTCCCGCCGTCAAATGGCCGTACCTGACAATTTTATGATCAAGTAAAAGAGGCCTGCCGTCCGAAGATTTGAGAGTTTTGGCCAAACCGATGAAACCTGGCCCCAGGTCAACGCCTATTGTATAGCGTTTCGCGCCTGAGGGACGGCGCGCCGCGGAAATATCCAATATTTTTGCCGCTTTCTTAGGTGCGTACTTGGGGTGGCTTTCCTGGGCGTTAATTGACGGGGGGCTTTTGCCCCTTATGACGTTGAGAAGCTTCTCGGTAGAGTTGATATCGTCTTTTTTTGCCAAAATAGTGCTCCTTCATTTTTTTCAAAAAAACTGAGGTGCGTCAATATTTTGTGAATTTTATCAACGTATTTCATTTTATGCAACATATTTTGTTGATAATCTGCAAAATTTTGTGATTTTTAATTAGCTGATTTTATTAGTTTTATTTTTGATCTATTAGAGATGATATCTAATCTGGGTGGCTTAAAAATAAATTTAACGCTTTCATTATTAAAAAAGGAGCGTTTTTAAGTAAAAACAAGCGCCTGGCAATTCTTTGGAGGCGGCATCCGGATTCGAACCGGAGAATAACGGTTTTGCAGACCGCTGCCTTAGCCACTTGGCTATGCCGCCATAAAAAAATGGAGCGGGCGAACGGATTTGAACCGTCGACGTCTACCTTGGCAAGGTAGCACTCTACCGCTGAGTTACGCCCGCTCTTTAAAGCGAATTTTTAACTATATTAAAATGAACCAACTTGTCAATAAAAAATGTTTCATCCGAATTGCCTCAAATAAAATGTTACCGAAGGGGTTGATAAAAGAGGTTCGTTGCCTCAAAAACCGATGTTACCGAGAAGAGAATCGGAAACGGAGGTTTTTATATGAGTCCCCAGGCTAAGG
>DSAV01000111.1 GCA_011046295.1 Deltaproteobacteria bacterium
GTTTCACTCCATCCCCTTACTTTTTGCAGTTCATCGAGAATCAGAATGACGGGGCTTTTGGAGGTATTACTTTCTGTAACGGCTCGTTTCCAATGTGTTTCAATCCATGAGGAATCCAAGGGAACAGGACTGTCCGCAGTTGCGTAAATGGTAGGAATTTTGACAGACTCCTGAAGTTGAAGGGCAATTGTTGTTTTCCCTACTTGTCTTGGACCGATCAAAACATGAATGACGGGTGTCGGCTGGGAAAGATCTTCCCTTAAAGCTGATAATAAATGACGTTCAAAATTCATAAGCTGCTTATATCAAAGGCATTATATGTAGTCAAGTAGATTTACTCAATGGCTGAGTAATATTACTCAATGGGAATAAAGTTTTAGAATTTAAGGGTTAAGTGCCTTAAGAAATCGTGAATAGTGACCACCTGATACCCTGATACCCTGATACCCTGAAGGGCACACGAGGGCACACGAGGTGGCGCGAGCGTGAAAAGTGAATTGTGATAATCTTCCTTCATCATTATTCTTGCTAACCCTCCAATCTTCTAATCCTCTAACCATCTAATCTTCTAATCTTCTAACCCTCCCCCGCTATTCTTTCTTCCCGTTTTCCGTCAACACTTGAACCGCTTTCAACGAGTGGGCATCGGTGCCGAAATGGGTGTAGATATTTTTTTCCTTCATCACGTCCGCCGCCTGCCGGACGCGCGCGCCATACAAACCGGTAAAACTTCCCATATTCGCCTGAAAGGCACAGCCGATATTTTTTAAGTAGCTTAAAAGCGATGGCTCCCTGGTTTTTAAATCATCCGCGCCGGATGGTAAATTGACATAGGGAATAAACGCGGGCTTGTTTTCGAGGCGCGGAAAAAAATGATTGTTTCTCTCCGGATGGGCAATCAGGGGAATAAAGCCTTTGCGCTTTATGCGGAAGCAGGCTTCCCTGACAAATCCGCGGGGCATGTGGTTGGGAATTTCCACCATGATGTAATTCGTTTCGCCCATAGGCAGAGGGTCTTCCAAAAAATCAAAAAGGAATTCATCCAGGTAATATTCGCGCCCGGGAATAAGCGTGATGCTGATGTTTTCCGCGCGCAATTTTTCCCGCAATGCCGAAAGCATATTTTTTACGTCATTATTATCCGCTTCATAAAAGCCTTTGATAAGATGCGGCGTGCAGTAGACAGTATCATAACCATTTTGACGCAAGGCAACCGCCATCTCTATGGACTCTTCCATGGTATCCGGCCCGTCGTCAATGGCAGGAAGTATGTGGCAGTGGTAGTCGAGCATTTCACGGCAACGTGAAGAGTGAAAAGTAAAAAGTGAAGGGTGAAGGGTTAAACCATTTCAACATTCACCATACTCCTTTAGCATTTCTGCTTTTATTTTCACTTTCCAATATTTACTTTCTTTTTTATGTTCTGAATTAAACCGGCTAATTTTGCAGCTATAGATTCAATTTTTTGATCTACATCTTGTTTTGTTTCAGCGGCAAGAAAGTTTAGATTATACGCTATTTCAATTTGCGTATCCAGTTCGCTAAGTGATCCTCCGGCTATTGTAAGAAAATGTAAAAACTCCTTGGGCGAATGCCTTGCTGCGCCCTCGGCTATGTTGCTGGAAATAGAAATTACAGCACGTCTTATCTGGGCAGTTAATCCATATATTTCGGTTTTGGGAAAATCTTCGGTGATTTTATAAATATTTGTTGCCAGATCAACGCTTTCCCGCCAAACATCCAGCTTCTTGTGCGCTCTCTTCACGTTTCACCATTCACGATTCACTTTTCACCATTCACGATTCACGTTTCACTATCTTACGAATCGTTTCCGGCAGGAGTTTGTTTAGGAAAGATGCCCTGCCTTTGTCGTTGTTGCCGTTATCATCGGAATAGTAGCCGTAAGAGTCGCGGTAATAACGGCCGCCGTAGTAATCGTAACTTTCTCCTTTGCCCGCTTTGTCGTTGAGCACCAGGCCGGCAACGGGCGCTTTGATGGTAATCAGAATCTCGCGCGTGCGCCGGGCAA
This sequence comes from Deltaproteobacteria bacterium, assembly GCA_011046295.1. Taxonomy (GTDB): domain Bacteria; phylum Desulfobacterota; class Syntrophia; order Syntrophales; family Smithellaceae; genus UBA4810. The sequence goes on from DSAV01000111.1 coordinate 2,030, forward strand.
TCTTTACGGGCACGCGGCCCGCCTCCACAACCAACACCACCAAATCGCAAACGGCTGTCAGCACCGGCGCGTCGGAAACAGCCATCACCGGCGGGGCGTCAATGATAATATGGTCGTAATTCTTGCGCTGCGTCAGCAAAAACTGCCGCATGGCTTCCGAACCGAGAAGCTCGGATGGATTGGGCGGGTTGGTGCCGGCGCTTATCAAATCCAAACCGTCAATGCCGGTATTGTGCACGGCCTTGGCAAAGGTAATATCGCCGGTCAGTATCTCGCTGAGGCCGGGCGTTTTGCTGTGGCCGAATTTTTCATGCAGTGAAGAGCGCCGCAAATCGCAATCGACAATGAGCACGCGCGCCCTGGTCTGCGCCATAATGTAGGCCAGATTGGAAGAGATGATACTCTTACCCTCCTGCGGAAAACTGCTGGTAATCAAAATGATTTTATTTTCCTTGCTAATGCCGGAAAAATGCAGGCTGGTGCGCAGCGCGCGAAAAGCCTCGGCCACGGCGGATTTGGGCTCGTGCTGGACAACAATCATATTTTTGCCGGTGTTGTTGCGTGCCTCCAGCGCGCTAACGCGCGGGATAATCGCCAGCAGCGGCAGACCCATGACACGCTTTGCTTCTTCCGCGCCTTTGATGGTGTCGTCAAGGTATTCTTCAAAGAAAGCCAGGCCGACTCCCAGCCCCATGGCCAGAAGCATGCCGATAAGAAGATATTGCTTTTTTTTCGGCTTGACCGGTTTTTCAGGAGTTACGGCCGGGTCAACTATGTTGATGTTGCTGATGGTGGATGCCCGGGCGATGCGCGCTTCCTCATGCTTTTGCAAAAGAAATGTATAAATATCGGCGTTGACCCGGGAAATGCGCGTGAGCCTGGCCAAATCACGTTCCGCCTGCGGCAGCGCTCTCATCTGCCGTTCATACGAAGCCAGCTGCTGCCTGATGGCTTCAAGCTGTTTATTAATCGTTCTGACGGCGGGATGCGCCTCGGTGTAATCGGCAAGCAATGCCCTTTTTTGCACTTCCAGCTCGGCGCGCGCTCTTTCACTTTCTGATATTTTCTGAATCAGCGCCTGCGCTTCGCTGTCGAGCATCATCACACCGGTCGAACTTTTGTATGCCTGAAGTTTCTTTTCCGATGTGTTCAAATCCCCGCGCAAAATCGCAAGCTGCTCCTCCACGAAGCTGGCCGCCCGATCCGCTTCTTCCGATTTAAAACCGATAGATTGCTCCAGATAAGACTGCACCAGCGTGTTGACCACGTCACGCGCCAAAATCGGGTCGGTGTTCTGATAAGAAACATTAATGATACTGGTCATACGCCCGGCTTCCGCCGCTTTTATTTTCTCGCGCAATCCTTCCACAACTTGATCCGTTGACAGTAGATTAAGACGGAAACTGTCCCCCGTTTCTCCTTCTATGTCGGTAAGCAAAAGACGGAAGCCGTTTACCTGCATAAGCGCGCCGGAGGCGCCTTCGCCAATTGTCTTGCCTCCGTCATCTATAACTTTGTAAGTTTCAGCGCCGGTAAGTTCTATTTTATACGAAGGCTCTTCAGCTTCGGAAACGAATTCCAGAATTTTAAAGTCAAGCCCCTTGGATTTTTTCGTTATGTCCCAATCCAGGTGAAGCCTTTTTACCACGTGCTCGGCATTGGTGCGCGATTTGAGTATTTCAATTTCCGTGTTCACGGGGTTTGAGGTGCTAAGCGAGAGTTCCCCCAGAATTCCGGCTTTTGCCTTTTCATCCTTAACATGAAGCATGGACGAGGCTTCGTACACCGGCTTCATCAAAAACGTGTAAAGAATAACGGCAATGAAGACGGCAAAAAAGGCCCAGGCGAAAGTCCTGCGCCGCCGGATGATAACGGCAATGTACTCAAAAATGTCTATTTCTTCCTGATTTTCCGTAGAGCCGGAACTTGCGGGTTTGAAAGCTTCCATAAAAATTCCCTTTTCAAGCTGAGTTTTTGAAGTAACTGTAACCGAAAATTAAATTTTCAAATTCACCGCCGCGCGCGGATATGTTTAATCTCTCAGGTATTTAATCTGAACAAATGGCGCCAGAAGAGCGCTGAACATCTGTAGTGACGGAAGCATTTCACTGATGGCGTCGTTCCAGCCGCCGAGAGCGCTGCGGGGAACATAGACAATGTCTCCGTTTCTGAGTGGCATGGCCATTGTCTCGCCGCGCATAATTCTTTCAAAATCAACAACGATAAGTTCGCCGCGCGTGGCGGAATAGGAACGTATAATACGAACATAGTTCAAATCGTAACCGGTATCGCGCAGCTCCGCGCCGGCGATGGCCTGCGCGAGCGTAAGCCCGGCCGGAAGAAGCGGCTGCGGCCCCGGCTTCTTGACGGCGCCAAAAACAAAAACCTGCCGGTTTTTATTGTCCGGTACATAAAGGGTGTCGCCCGACCTCAGCCAGATGTTCTGGCGCTGGTCGCCGTTAGCAAGCAGTTCGTAAACATCAACCGGTATTGTTTTTTTATCGCGGATAAGCCGGGCGCCGCTGAGGTCCGCCATGTTGTCGTAACCGTTGCCCAGGGCGATTCCTTCCAGCAGCTTAAGAGGACGGTCCATATAATAAGTGCCCGGATTTCTGAACTGCCCCAGAAGGTTAAGCGGATGGCTTCTGTATTCTTTGATATCCACAATCACCCACGGGTCTTTGAAATATTTGGGATAGATGGCCATCAGACGTTCCTGAATTTCGCGCTGGGTCATGCCCCATACATGGACTGTCCCGACATACGGCAGCTGGATATTACCGCTGCCGTCCACGCGGCAGCCCGTCGCCTGGGTGATAACGCCTATATTTGATGGTGTAGTAGTTGTTCCCGTTCCCGACGAGGGTACCATGCTGGAGAATTCCGGTTTGCCGCTGACATTAACCGATAAAACATCGTATGGGCCCACGATATAATCGGCCGACGGAGGAGTTTCATCAAGGGGCGGCAGAGTCACCATCTCAGTTTCCACAACGGCGCTGGCGCTTCTGTGGTTTATACCGGCATTATCCGCCTGCGTGATTTCCTTGACGGCGCCCGGCGGCAAATCCCTGTAATGGGCACATCCCGTCATAACCGCAAACACTGTTGCCAGTAAAAAAATGACGCTGCGCGCTACGTGTCTGTTTTTCATAAAATCATTCCCTGAATCTGTTTTTCGTTTGCGTGCCGGTATCCGGCTTTATCCGTAACAGTTTTTTTACCATTTATCAATGACATCACCAGAACTCAAGAACCGTGCCGGTCAGAGCGGCCATGTTCATCATAAGCGCGGGAATGTCTTTAATTTGCCCCAGCCAGGATACCTGCCCGGGTTTTTCCGGAACGACAATGACATCGCCGGCCTCGATTTGCAAAACTTTGCGCCCGAAGGCGGATATCTCCCATCTTTCGTTTCTTTCACTCCACCGGATGACGCTGCGGGATAGTTTGCGGACGCTGCCGTCCACCTTGAGAACAAAAACATTTGATGTATCAGCGCCGCGCGCGTAACCGCCAGCGGCTTCAATGTAATTTTTGTAGTCCCAGCTGCTGTCGTACACGCGGGGGCCTTGCGCCGCAACCGCGCCGTCAATATTGACCATATTGGTCGTCCGGGGAATATGCAGATGGTCGCCGCTTTCCATTTCAATGTCGTAAACGCTTCCCTTTAAAAGCCGCAGGTGGGCAAGATGAACACTCAGACGGCCGGACGCCTCCAAAGATTCGACGCGCGCGACGAAATTTTCCCTATGCATCTGTTCATTTCCCGTTTTCTGTGTTTTGCTTCCCCCCGCGCGGGCAGAAGAGTCCAGCTCTATTTTTATTTTTCGCGCCGCTTCATCCAATTTCCGCTGCTGAATTTCCCGCACGCTCTCACGGGTGAAAACCGCCGCCCGCAGATAGGCGCCGCCCGTGTAGCCACCCGCCCTTTCGATAACGGAACTTAATTTTTCACCCTGGTGTATGGAATAACGGCCGGGATTCTTAAATTCCCCGGTCAGGGTAACAAATTTCCGCGCGCGCGGCACAATCACTTCCCGAGTGTCAATTTCTCTGCCCGGTACAGTTTCTTCCGCCGGCAGCGCCGCCGCTTTTTCAGTATCGGGCGCGGCGGTTTCGGCCTCAATAATTTCTCCGGACGAATAAATAAGAACCATATCCCCGGCGCTCAGCACTGGCGGCACCGACTTTTTCAGGTTGATTTCTTCCGCGGCCGCGTCGTAAATTACTTTTTTCTCGCCTTTGTAGCCCCGCTTAATCCGTACCCGCGCATTTCCCGTTTCGGGAAGTATGCCGCCGGCATGAGCAAGCAGATCTTCGAGCCCCTCATTGCCCTTCATTTCATACACGGCAGGGCGCATTACGCTGCCGGTTACAGCCACTTCTGTCCCCTTCGGAGGAACAAATATTTCGTCTCCTTCCATCAGGGTGATGTCCCGGAACATGACTCCCTTCAACAGCAACTCGTAGAGGTCAAATGAGGCTACCGTGATACCTTTTCTTATAACCTGTATATCGCGCAGGGAACCTGTTTCCTTCGGGCCCCCGGCCAGGCGCAGGGCTTCGGTGACCGTGGCGAAAGCGCCCACGCTGCAAGGCATGGGGCTGACCGCCTCGCCGCGGATAAAAACAGTGATAATTTTCCGGGCGGTCATGGAAATATCCACCGGCGCTTTTGCCGTTTTTTCGATTTTACCGATAACCTGCCGGGACATTTCTTCAAATGTCATGCCCGCGACAAAAACGGAGCCGAAACCCGGAATGTGCAGTCTGCCTTCCGCGTCCACGCTCAGGTGGTGTCTTCTGCCGGGCGCGCCTCCGATAAATACGTTTACTTCGTCTTGAGGACCAAGGCGATATTGCCTGGGCACGGGAATAATCTTTTTGTCCGCGAAAGAAGTTGCCGCGGCCTGCTCATGGAAAAACTCGTAGCCAAAGGAACGAAGCCAGGAAAATTCGCCGGCGGAGGCATGCGGCACAAAAAATAAAAGCGCGGCGGTAAATAAAAAAAAGGCGCCAAGTAACGGATACCCGAAGCGCCTGAATTTTGTGCCTGCCGTAATGTGAGCCTGAGTTTTACACAAAACTTTCAAATCTTTTCACCTTTTTAAATTTGCCCTCCGGCGCCTGACGCCGGGCCGCAGAATAAAAAAATGCCGTTTTTTAAAATCGCATAATTAAAATCAGTTGCCGGTAAAGCATTCCCTGAGCATAACACTCTATATAATTTCTATTATTGGAAAGTCGAAGCAAACCGATATTGCCCTTTTACAGCTCCGCCCCCTCAGTTACATACCTTCCTGCTACGTAACTTTTGATTAGACTCACAATTCATAGCACTTTTGATACTTTTGGTCAACCCTTATGAGGCTTTAATACAAAGGTTTATAACCGCGTTAAAAATTCCCGGAAAGTCTAATTTCCGGCAAATTCAGCTTTTTTTCCACAATGGACTTCTTCTTTTTGTGTTTAAAATATGTTAACGCTTTGATATTAATGGTGCCCCTGGCGCGAGTCGAACGCGCGGCACACGGATTAGGAATCCGTTGCTCTATCCTTCTGAGCTACAGGGGCAGCCGTTTTTCGCAGAATTTTTAGCGCTTTAACATGCTTTCCCAAAGCTGTCAATTACAACCACCGGGTATGAACTACGTCATATTGCGGATACACAAAAAAGCCGATAGAAAATAAAAATTATATTTACCCTTTGGTCTTTGGTCTTAAGCCTAATTACATTTTTCCGGCTCAAACTGATTTTTTGCGGCTAAAAACGACGGCAGGTGGCGCGCAAAATAAAACAAGCTTTTACGGTGCTGCCAGAGACGGCGGCGGAATTTCCTGCGCCAGGCATTGTCGGAATAAAAACGCTTTACGTGTTCGTTGTAGAGCTGGTCAAGCCTTTCCTGTGAAGCTATGCCCTTCGGCACGAAAACAAAATTAAGGCAGTTCATCAACCGCCAGTCTTCATTGAACGTTCCCTCTTTCCGGATATCCGCCCACAGCGGCGCGCCGGGAAAAGGCGTGAATTTCGCCATGTTCATGTCGTCCAGGCCAAGAGAAATGATAAAATCGGAAGTTTTACGAATGGATTCTTCCGTCTCTCCCGGAAGCCCCATCATGAAAAGCCCTTTGGCGCGCAGGCCGGCTTGCTGAATTCTTTTCACCGTATCGCGCACGTCATCGAGCGACACGCCGGATTTATGCCGGGCGAGCATCTGCGGATCCGCTGATTCAATGCCGAGCGATACCATCAGGCAGCCCGCGTCTTTGAGCATCTGCAGCAATTCATCATCCGTGTAGCCCACGCGCACAGCGCAGTTGAAATTTACGCCTAACGGAAAACGCGAAAGCGTCTCGCAAAGCTCGACGATACGTTTGCGGTTGGCCGTGAACAAATCGTCATAAATATTGATGTGCCGCACTCCGAATTTTTTGCGCAAATATTTCATGTGCTCATAAATGTAAGCGGCAGAATTATAACGAAAACCTTTTTTAAAGACCGACCGGTCACAATAGGAACACTGATACATACAGCCGCGCGAAGTTATCATCGTGGCGCCGGGCGTCCGGATGTAGCTGAAAAGCGGCAAATGATAGCCATGGGGAAAACCCCTTAACTTTTCATAGGCGGGAAAAGGCAGGCTGTCCATGTCGTCAATTTTCGCCCGCGGTTTATTCGCTATTATTTCTTCTCCATTACGCCAAATCAAACCCTGTATTTCAGCGGGATTTTCTCCTCTGATAATCTCGGCCATCGTGAGCTCTCCTTCGCCCACGACAAGAAAATCAAATGCAGGATAATCGCGCAGAAGTTTCCCCTCCAGCGCCGAAACATGAACACCGCCGCAGACGGTTATTACGCCGGGATTTTGCTCTTTTACTTTTTGCGCCAGATCAGCCGCGTCAGGAAAAGAGGACGTTGTGGCGGAAAAACCAATTACCTGAGGCTTATAGCTTGATATTTCCTTTACTTGTTTATCAAGATCAAATGGAGCATCTGGTCCTAAACAATCATAAACAGAAACTTCATGCCCCTCGCGCATAAGATAGGCGGCAATGGAAAGAAGTCCCTGCGGAACCATCCGGTTGGCGATATCGGTAATGTCGTGTTTTCCGGGAAACCAGTTGAATCCCCGCGGATGAACAAGGAGAATTCTTTTTTTTTGATTTGAATTAACCATCATCGCCAGAATAAATACTTGAGGTGGTCCTATTTGGTCACGGACAGAACAAACGCCTGCCGGCCTGACGCGTTATGGTTATGATGCAAAAAATAACCGGCTTTTTTTGAGCGCAGGGCACGGGCAATGCCGAATGCGGCCGCGACGGGGTGAATGCCGCAAAACGGCAAATAATCGTTAATCCCCCATCCTTTATCTTTCCAGATATTTGTTTGAGTTTCTTTAACACGGAATCCGGGAAGAAAATATTTTTCTTTTGTTTCCATGCCGGGCAAACTGTTTACGGGCGAAACATCTTTTTCCAGAGGCGCAAACTGCACCGCCAGTATCTCGCCGATATTATTTTCCTTGCTACCGCCCAGTAAAAGCCAGGAGCTGCCTTCGCCGACCGGAAGCAGGCGGGAATTATCCGGTGTCAGGTTCATTCTTTCGCGCGATTCTGCCACCGTCGGCGTA
>DSAV01000154.1 GCA_011046295.1 Deltaproteobacteria bacterium
AGATTGCTTCGTCACTTCGTTTCTCGCAACGACAATGGTGTGTTCACTTTTCACGCTTCACTGTCCCCCGCTGGCGGGGGTGTCCCAACGGGACGGGGGTGGAAGCTTCACCCTTCACTTTTCACATGTATTTGATTCCCCCTTCACCCTTCACGAGTTTTTAAAAGGTACTTGCTTAACTACTTAAATCTTAAAACTTTAAACTGCTCCACTTTGTCAATGGAATCACTGTTGTGTTTTTATCCAAAGCATATGTTTTGTTGCCCGGATAGATAATCCACAAATGTTTCAAATCAAGCTCGTTGAGAGCCATGCGCGTGGAAGAAGTAAATCCCGGCGCCTGCGCGTACTTCACCTCCACACCATAAAGCTTTCCATTTTTTTTAAAGACGAGATCGATTTCCGCTGACGCGTGCACTCCCCAGAAGAATGTCTCATCCTCCTGCAAGCGGAGCGCCTTAATTGCCTCCTCCAGTGCGAAACCTTCCCATGAAGCGCCTAGTTTCGGATGAGAGAAAACATCATTTTTCTTTGGCAGAACAAACAGCGCGTGCAGAATACCCGTATCTCGAAAATAAATCTTAGGTCTTTTGATAATTCTTTTCTTTGTATTATAATTCCAAGGACGCAGCTGACGAACCATAAAAGTTCCGGAAAGCAAATCCAGATACCTTTGCGCTGTATGGTCGGACACACCCAGGCTCTTGCCGATTTCCGAAGCATTGAATATTTGGCCATGATAATGCGCGAGCATTTGCCAGAAGCGCCCGAGAGCTTTTGAGGGAAGATTGAATCCAAGCTGCGGTATATCCCTTTCCAGAAAAGTCGCTATAAAATCAAGACGCCACTGATAGGAAGCCGCTTCACTAGTCGCGAGAAAAGATTTGGGAAAAGTTCCTCTTATCCATAATTTTTCCGCTTTTTCAGAACCTACAAGATCAAGTGTAAACCCGCCCATTTCCAGATAACTTATGCGACCCGCCAGAGATTCCGAGGATTGCTGGATTAAATCGCGTGACGCACTGCCCAAAATCAGAAATTTTGTTTTTTTATTTGGCCTGTCTGCAAGAACGCGCAGGACAGGAAACAAATCCGGAGAGCGTTGAATTTCGTCGAGGATAACCAGCCCCTCCAAATTCTCCAAAGCCAGCAAAGGTTCATCAAGCCGTCGTAGATCGAGCGGGCTTTCCAGATCGAAAAAAGTAACATCCTTTGGCCACTGTTCAGAAAACTGTCGGGCAAGCGTGGTTTTTCCGCATTGCCTGGGTCCCAGAATCGCCACTACCGGATTATTCCTCAAGCGCTCATTTAATAGATTGATTTCAATAGTTCTTTTTATTTGCATGGTATAATTTTATCATGAAAATTCGACATGTCAAGGCGATATTTCATGACATACTTTGATTTATTTCCCCCGCTTCACTTTTCCCCATTCACTTTTCACCTTAATTCCCTTCACCCTTCACCCTTAACGCTTCACGAGTTTTTAATGCCTCTAAAACATCTAAGCTTCTAACCTTCCAATCCTCTAATCATCTAACTCTTCACTCTTCACTATTCACGTTTCACGTTCTTTTCCTCTTCACCCTTCCCTCTTCACCCTTCACATTCTTAGGCACGCAGTGCCGTGGGACACCCTTCACTGTCTGTTATTATGGAGATTCTTATTTTCTTTTATAGATTTCTTTGCGGTGGCCGACGCGAAGCACGACAATGTCGTTGCCCTCTATGTCGAAGATCACACGATAATCGCCGATGCGGAAACGGTAGCCGCCGAGTTCCGAGTTAGTCAGGCGTTCAGCATATTGGAGCGGATTGTCTTTGAAGCGAAGGAGGGTCGTGCCGATGCGGTTCTTGACACCAGCGTCAAGTCTGTCAATTTCTCTAACGGCTTTTTGTGTATATACCAGCCGGTATTTCAACGCCCGAATACCTCATCATGCGTTTTAACACGGCCTGCTTTATAGTCTGCCCGGGCATCCTTAATGCTTTTCAGGTACTCAGGGGAAGTTGTTGCGAGCAATTCCTCCAAGAAGTCCTCCCGGTCCCTTTTGTTCATGGACTTTACGGCGCCAATGATTTCTTGCCGGGATAAACTGACTTTGATGGCGTTTACCATGAAAAAATCCTTTCCTCTATTCTTGTTTAAGGGGAAAACCTTTGAACTTACATTACCATTTTTAGAAATTACCTGCAAGCACCCGTAATCACCACCACAAAACTCCTCTTCTTTTCACTCTTCACGCTTCACTGTCCCCCGCTGGCGGGGGTGTCCCAACGGGACGGGGGTGGAAGCTTCACCCTTCACTTTTCACATGTATTTGATTCACGCTTCACCCTTCACGAGTTTTTAATGCCTCTAAAGCATCTAACCTTCTAACGCCTCTGTTTTCCCTTAACCCTTAACTACTTAATTACTGTTTTTTCGTTTCACTATTCACATTTCACTTTTCACAGTTTCTAATTCACTCTTCCCCCTTCCCTCTTCACCCTTCACATTCTTAGGCACGCAGTGCCGTGGGACACCCTTCACTTTTCACAGTTTCTAATTCACTATTCACAGGTTGTCATATTCACCCTTCACGTTTCACTGTTCCAAGAAAATCCTTCATCAACCCAAACTTATAATTTTCACAAAGCCACTTCAGCTTCGGCACAGTCGAACTAAGATTAACATAAGATTTGAAGCGCCGATGCAACTTAAGCGACAGGCGCGGATGCTCCGGGTCAACCTCACGCGGATGAATATAAATAACCGCGGGCCGCCCTTCTTTATGCAGTTTGCTGATGCCCCACTTTATTAAAAAAACAGGCGCAATTCTTAGATAAACGCCGCCGAAAAAACTCACCCGCCTGCCGCAAATCTCAACCACCGACTGCGGAATCTCCAAAAGAGAACCGTCGGGTGTATAAATCACGTGCGGCTCCCGCTTAAAATCAACGATACCACCATGACCTCTCTTCGCCGGAAAAACACTCGAATCATACACAAAACCCGCCGCCCGAATCTCATCAAACAACCACGGCGTGTCAGCCGTTGTCCCGAAACCTGCCGCGCGAAAACCAGATACTTCTTTTCCCGTAATATCCTCAAGAATCTTTTTGCCGCGCTGAATATCTTCCCGGAATTTTTCACGCCCCGCTTCATATGCAAGCAAATGCGCGTAACCGTGGCTGGCAATTTCATGCCCGGCATCCGCACAGCGGCGCACAAGTGCAGGGTACTTTTCAGCCGCCCAGCCCAGCCAAAACATTGTGGCTTTAACCTTGTTTTCATCCAGAATGGAAAGAATGCGTTCTATATTGCGCGGCAGGCGTGCCTCCAGTTTCGACCAAACGGAAATAACTGGCACAGCCGGATCATCCAGAATATGGAACCATTCTTCAACGTCGATGGTGAGATAATTCATGATTTCTTTGGAATTTCTTTAATCACAACAGCGGGACGTCCCGATGCCACTGACCACGAGGGGATATCACTAGACACTACCGAACCGGCAGAGATTATCGAGCCCTCTCCGATTTTTACACCAGGCATGATTAGTGTGCCCATACCGATCATTACATTTTTCCCAATTACTATTTTCCCTTTTTTGTAAGGAAGTTTAGTGGAATCATCGCCTACATAATAATTGCTCAAATCCCTTTGGTGACAGAGCAACAAACACCGATTTGTAATATGCGCTCCATCGCCAATCTCTATTAAATGCGCATTATTAAAATCCATCCAAACATCATATCCAATAAAAACATTTTTGCCGACTTTACATCCAATCCATCGCCATATCATCGGTCTGATTTTTCGATAATTTAAAGGGGATAAAATCACTGAGTACATGCAGTATTTAAGAAGAATAGCATTCCTAATACCTTTTAAAGCCCGTTTTAAAGCACCCCAAAAGGAAATTCTGCCGTACTCTTCTTCGGAAAAGTTTAGTCCAGCTTTTTTCAAAATACGATAGGTGAAAGATTTTTTTGTCATTTATTTCCTCTGGAATGAATTTTACCAAGTTTATGTGAACAAAAATATTCAATCAAGCGATTTAATATATTTGATATACAAATCCGTAACCCTGTCCCATGTAAAATTTTCCACAACACGCCGGTAATTGGCCTTTTTTTGAATTTCCAAATCTTTGTGATTTTTTAAAATGTACAGCATTTTATCGCATAGATCGTCAACATCCTCATATTGAACCCACACGCCGCTATCGCCCAACGCCTCTTTGTTTGCGGGAATATTTGATGCCAGGCAGATTCTTTTATGGCTCATAGCCTCAAGCAACGTAATGGGCAGACCTTCCAACGTTGAAGGCAGACAAAACGCGAAGCATTTGCTCAACAGCATTTCTTTATCGTTACCGTAAACAGCGCCGGTAAATATCACACTGGGGTTTTCGGCACTCAATTGGTGCAGGTATTCAACATATTGCGAATCGGCATCGTTGCTTCCCGCTATGACCAGTTTTTTCCCTTGAATGCCGCTTTTATTGAACGCTTTTATCAGATAATCGGGGTTCTTATCCTGAACCAGTCTTCCCAGATATAAATAATAACCTTCGGCTTCAAGTTTGAAGTTCTCCAGGATATTGCTTTCATAATTATCATCCGGCAGATTAACCGCGGTGGGTATCGTCACGCATTTCTTGCCATAGTGCGTAAGAAAATAATCCGTTTGCTCCTGACTGACGGCTGTAATGTTTTTCATTATTTTCACAACCAGCCATTCCATAACCTTCATGATTTTCTGCTGCCGCGGCGAATATTTTGTTCTCTTCCATCCAAAACCGTGCCCCTGAAATATAGGTTTTTTCCCAATAATTGCGGCAAGCCACGACGCCATTGTCGGTGGCCATGCGTTGTAGTGATAAATCTTTGCTTCGCGTTCCTTAAAAAGGGCATAAGCCGTTGCTTTATGTCCCAAAAGTATTTTGCACAAATACCTGCCGCCAATTGATTTATTGTGCACAACCTTGAAACCATTAACATACTCGACTTCATTCCTGTCGCTTTCACAAAAGACAACCGGTTCGTAGCCATTATTTTTTAAGCAAGTGGCAAGGTTATACATATAGCTTTCTATGCCGCCTATTGTATGTATATCTCTGCCGCCGATGAAGATAATTTTCATGATTGATTAAAAATAGACAAATGTGATTATGAAACTAACACCTTTTTGTCGCGCACAGCATAATTGATAAATAATCCATTTGATTTATTTCAGCAGAATAATTTTTGTGCATGCCCGAATAAGCGATGATTTTATAATTTAGTTTATTTAGTGGAACGATCGAAATATTGGACCATCCAAAGCGTGCAAGAACCTCTTTATACTGATATGGACGATATCTATTTGGTGTGCCAGGTACACAAAATAAATTATAAACATAGTTTGAATATCTGTATATATTGTTAGGGTCTACATCGCGGATCCATCTAGAATGGGTTTTTAAATCTATTTCTGCCACCAACAGTGCACCGTCTTTACATACTTCACTCAGTTGAGAAATGGTTTTTTCAATATCATTAAAATGTTCAAATGCTGCTTGGCTAAATACTAAATCTATATTAGATTTACCAAAAGCAGCAACAATATCAAAGTTCTTATCCACCACGTACCTTAATCGTGATTCACGGCCACCTTTTATTTTCGCTAATTGCGCTTTTAAAATATTAATAATATCTTTTTGTATATTCATATTTTCTAATTTACTGAATAATTGATTATAAAATTTTTCTGGTGTTTCGTACATGAGATTATTTACATCAATTGCGTTATACTGTGCACATCCCTTAGCAAGAAGGCATAAACCAACGCCCAAATCAGAACCAGGACCAAGCTCGAGTACATTTTTTCCTGCAATGGTATATGAATTATTTGTATATTTATTTATATGGTTCAACCATTCATTAACGACGTGAATATCGTAATCTATGCATTTCGACGTATGGGACATGTCAAATGGTTTTGGTGATTTATATCCTTGAAACATGTTCTTAAGCTTGGATAATGTTAAAAATGCTATGCCTGCCAAATATAGAAAAGAGTTTTTTAATATCATTATTTGATCTGCTTTATAATTATTTTCATAAAAAGTTATCTATAAAATATCATATAAATAATAATTTATTCGTTACGAATGCCCTGCTTATCGTTATTGCCGACATGAAAAAAAGGAATACATTCCATATCAACACCCGCGCCGCGCATTGATTTTAATTTGTTTTTCATGACCCACGGCACAACATGGCGGATATATTTTTTCATCACCGGAGAAACCGACCCAATCATCCAGCAGTTCTTCGGACAGTGGGCAACCTTTTCTCTTACCGCCTGCGCTTTTGCACTATGCCATATTTCCATAAAATCGCTTACGTCATGTAAATTGCCCATGCTTTCAAACCAGTATTTTTCTTCCATCCCGTTGCAAGGCAATACTTCGCCATACGGATTAATAAAAAAATTCTCTGTTCCTGCCTCGCAAGGCAATAATCTGCGCCCGCCCCTGATGTAATTGATCAAACCCAAATTAAAAAAGGCGCGAAACCACGATTTCGGATGTTTCTCTTTCAGCAATCTATTGATTAAGTCTTCAAAATTGCCGCAGACTTCATCAATATGCGTAATCACGTTATCATACTTATGAAAATAAAAAGAATTATGAAACGCCGCCGTCGAAAATTCCAGATTAAGATTTTTACCCAGTTCATAAAGCCAGAGCATATCTTCGGAATTATTATTCGAAACCGTAATGCCGAAGCCTATATCTTTCACGCCCATTTTTTTCAAACCGAGCAAAACCCTCAGGCCGCGGTCAAAACCACCCGGCTGGCCGCGAAGCTCATCATTCTTTTGCGAAAGCCCTTCAATGCTGACGCGAAAACCGAGTTGTGGAAATTCCCTGGCCAGCGCAAAAATACGTTCTTCAAACCAGCCGCTGGTAGATATGACAACACGGTTTGTCTTTGTAAAAAGAATGCGGATAATATCTGACAAATCTTCCCGGATTAGCGGCTCACCGCCGGTGACATTTACCGAGTTAACACGAGGTATTTTTTTCAACAGCTCCGGTTTAAATTCTCTGTTTTTCTCCGTGGGATTCTGCCAGATATTACACATTTTACATTTCATCGGGCAGCGGTAGGTTACAATTATTGAACTATTCATATACTTCGCTTCCTTGATACTAACATTCTAATGCTTAGTTTTATTAACCAGTTTATCGTACAATTCAATAAGGTTTTTGTAATGTGCTTCCGGACTGAAATTTTCATGCGCAAAAGCTTTAGCATTTTCAGACATCGCCATGTATTTATTTTCATCCATCGCCATAGCAAGATCAATCTTTTCCTTAAGCGCTTCTTTATCGTGCGGTTCAAATAAAAATCCTGTTTTGCCATCAACAACAATTTCCGGTATGCCACCAATAGCCGAGCCGATTACCGGTTTACCATAAGCCAAAGCTTCAATTACTGACATAGGATTGTTCTCATACCACTCTGATGGAACAACAATAAATCGAGCCTGTCTGATTATGTGTTTCAGTTCATCACCGCTTTTATAACCTAGCAATTCAATGTTATTTGTTGCCATTGATTTTAACATATCGAATAACGGCCCTGTGCCCGCTACTTTTAATTTGTGATTAGTCCCTGCAAGTGATTCCAAAAGAGTAACGATACCTTTTTCGCGCGAGAGTCGGCCTAAAAAAAGTAAATAGCCATCATTTTTCTTTGAACAATCAATTTCTGATATTCCGGGCATAAAATTATATATAACACTGGATTTACTGCTAAACGAACTGTCAAAATAAATATGTTTTTGCTTGGCAAAGTTACTCACAAATAAAAATTCATTTATATAGTCAATCGGCTTTTTCAAATATTTTCTCGCATAAGCATCAAGCGCCAATATCGCGCTTTGCGTCAAAAAGTTTTCAGAGCATCTGTGAATAATGCAATTTAAATAATTTCCTGTTTTGCACCTTTCGCAGATATTATTTTTGCCGTCTAAAAAAAGATAAGCCGGGCAAATGAGGCGATAATCATGCACAGAATGAACTACCGGAATATTATTTTCTTTTAAAGCCTTTAATGCGCTTAAAGTAAGCCCGCCCATGAAAAGATGAACATGCGCAATATCCGGTTTTATGCGCCTTATATACGCATTAATATTTTTGTAAGCCTCTTTATTGTAAAGGAAAGTTGATACAGATTGAAGTTTCGATAAAAAGGTAATCTTCCGATAGTTGATTGCCTGCGGGAAATAGGCGGAAAATTCGTATGGCAGAGAATTATCATCTTTTTTACTGAAGAAGAATACTTTATGACCTTTCTGCTTGAGAAGTGCGGCTGTATTAAAATAGACAGCCTCCGAACCCCCACGGCGATAATGGAAATTATTGATTTGAAGGATTTTCATTTCTTATGTTCTTGCTTTCATAACGCAAACAATAACAGTACTCTCAATAGATATTAATATCCGCTTCTTTTTCCGCTTGATTCCCATTTCCATGCTGTCTCGATAATATTTTCAAGCTGATTATATTTGCTTTTCCAGCGCAAAGCATCCTTTGCTTTATCTGAAGAAGCCACAAGAACAGCCGCGTCCCCTTCTCTGCGTTCACTGTATTTAAGCTTGCATTTTTTGCCTGCTATTTTTTCCGTACATTGAATAACCTCGTTTACTGAAAAGCCTGTTCCGTTTCCTAAATTAAATACATCAGATTTATTTTGCGTCAGGAGATATTCCAGGGCAAGCACATGCGCTGACGCAAGATCATCTACATGTATATAGTCACGGATACAGGTGCCGTCCTTTGTCGGGTAATCAGTTCCAAATACGTTGAGCGTGTAGCTATCATCTAAAATAGCCCGCATAATCAAAGGAATTAAATGAGTTTCGGGAATGTGATTTTCGCCTATATCGCCCGACGATGACGCGCCGGCGGCGTTGAAATACCGCAGGCTGATAGATTTAATGCCATCTGAAATATCCAGGTCTTTCAAAATTTCTTCAATATATAGCTTGCTTCTGCCGTAGGGATTGATTGGATTTAGGGGGCTGTTTTCGGTAATCGGCGTTACTTCCGGTAATCCATAAACAGCGGCTGAAGACGAAAAGATAAAATTTTTAATCCCGCTATCAACCATCGCCCGAAAAAGTTCTATTGTATCTGCTAAATTATTTTTATAGTATTTAAGCGGCAATTTCACTGATTCCCCTACCGCAATAAAGGAAGCAAAGTTCATCACGCACTCTATTTCATGTTTTTTAAAAACTGATATCAACTTATCGTAGTCGCCGATATCGCCTTTAATGAATTCAAAATCCCCTACAAATTCCTTATATCCTGTTGATAGATTATCATAAATTAGCGGAATGTATTTTTTATCAGCAAGCTGTCGCACCGTATGACTACCAATATAACCCGCGCCGCCTGTTACTAGAATTTTCTTCATTCAATACTCCTGGATACTAAAAGAGGATATACTATTTTTAGTTGAAAATTGAAAAGTGGCTCCATCCGTGGAATAATCCACGGAACACACAAACACAAAGGAGCCACCGATGAAAGTAAACACGAAAAGAAGAAAGAACGCA
>DSAV01000233.1 GCA_011046295.1 Deltaproteobacteria bacterium
GCTGCTTTGCCTATTTGAAAGAGTTAGTCAGAGTGCATCGGGGCGCAAACAAAGGGCGCAAAAGAAAAATTATCCATGATATTTTGCTAAAATAGTACCCCGTTTTTTGGTATTATGCCTAATTTTCATATTTGAGATATTTTAGCCAGCGGTTATTCCTGCTCGAAGGAGATGCCATATTTTTCCAGTTTTCTCTCCAGCGTAGGTCGTGACACTCCCAATATTTCGCAGATTTCGCCTTTGTTTTTTTTGTCGTTTTCTTTAAGTATTTTTCTGATGTAGCGTTCTTCGACATCATCGAGCGTTAAAAGCTTGCCCGGCGCCGCGGGCGCGAATACTTCCGTCAGATCGTCTTTACGCTCTTTGCCCGCTTCGTCCTTGCCGAGTTCTGGGAAATCATTTTTTCCCAAAACCTGTCCCTGCGCGACCACACAGGCTCGCACGAGTAAATTTTCCAGCTCGCGAATGTTGCCCGGCCAATGATAATTCATGAATATTTCCATCATCTCATCGGAGACACCGATTACTTTTTTATGCAAATCCAGATTAATCTTCGCCAGAAGATAGTCAATCAAGGGAGCAATGTCCTGGCGGCGTTCTCTAAGCGGCGGAATGGTGATGGAGACGATGTTCAGGCGGTAATATAAATCGTCGCGGAACTTTCCTTCTTTGACCAGCGCCTTTAAATCCTTGTTGGTGGCCGCCATAATCCGGGCATTAACTTTTACTTTATCCTTGCCCCCGACCCTGTCGAATTCCATTTCCTGCAAAACGCGCAGAAGTTTTGCCTGTAAATTAACCGACATTTCGCTTATTTCATCCAGAAATACCGTGCCGTAACGCGCCAGCTCAAACTTTCCTAATTTGCGGGCAATGGCGCCGGTGAAAGAACCTTTTTCATGACCGAAGAGCTCCGATTCCAGAAGCGTCTCCACAATCGCCGAACAATTAACGGCAATAAAAGGCTCGTCCGGCGAAGTATTGTGATGAATAACTTTGGCGATTAATTCTTTTCCCGTACCGCTTTCGCCCTGAATTAAAACCGTGGTACGGCTTTGTGAAACGATTCCGATGGTCTTGAATATTTCTCGCATTTTGTTTCCGGTACCGATGATATCGCCCACGCGGAAGCTGCGTGAAGGCTCCATCAAAAGACCGTCAATTTTTTTCTCCATTTCCAGAGATTTAATGGCTTTCTTAATGGCAATATCCAGTTCATCCACATTCACCGGCTTATGAATATAATCGAAAGCGCCGCTTTTCATTGCAGTGATGGTTGTTTCCATGTCGTGAAAAGCAGTAATCATGATGACCTTGACGTTTTCGTTTTCTTCCTTGAGGTCATCCAGCACGGCGAAGCCATCGACATCCGGCAGGCGAATATCCAGTATCACGACATCGGGAGGATTCTGCACGTATTTATTCAGACCTTCCGTACCGGTTTGGGCGGTTTCCACCTGATAGCCTTCCTCGGCCAGATATAAATCCAGGGTTTCCCGTATGGAAGCGTCATCATCAATTACCAGAATTTTTGACATAGCAATGCAACCTTAACTTATATCTATCCCCTCTAACAAGGGCTCCTCTTTTCTTGCTGGCAACATTATACTAACCTTTGCCCCTTCGTTTTTTTTACTTTGAATATCTATGGTTCCCTGATGTAGTTCAATAATTTTCTTCACCTGTGAAAGCCCCAAACCTGTACCATATTTTTTTGACGTAAAGAAGGGATTAAATATATGCGGCATGTCCGTTCCGTCAATACCGCCCCCGTTATCTTCAATTTCCACTACTACGGATTTCTTGTCGCTTTGGTCATATTTCAACAAAACGGAAATACGGCCTTTGTCTTCCACCGCCTCTACAGCATTACGAATAACATTTAAAAATGCTTCGCCCATCATTGACGCATCAACCTGCAACGGTGGTACTTTGCCGAATTTTGTTTGTAGATCAATTTGCTTATCCATGATTCCCTTTTCGGCCATGGCAATTGCATGCTCGAGAATTTTTTTCAGGTCGGCAGGCGCCTTCTGGGGCTGCATGGGCTTGGCAAAAACCAGGATATTATTGACCAGATTTTCCAGATGCTCCACTTCTTTTTCGGCGATTTTAAATCTTTTCAGTTCATTTCCAGCGGGCATTATCCTCTTTTCCAGTATCTGCAGGCTCATTTTAATCGAGGAAAGAGGATTGCGCACTTCATGCGCGATGCCCGCGGATAACTGCCCCAACGCCGCCAGCTTTTCGCTTTCGTATAATTTCTTTTCCAGGTTTTTAAATTCAGTTATATCTCGCTGAACAATTATATAACGGTTTGTGCCAACGACAGGAGCAGTGCTGACAAGCAGGTTTACTCTTCTGCCGTCTTTTGCCGTTGCCTCCATTTCATACGGTGTATAATTACCTTTTTTGGCATTTTCCCATCTGGACAATACAAAATCCCTGTCTTCAGGAGCCACAAATTCCAAAAAATGTACGCCCTTAAAATCGCGCGAAGACGCGCCACCTCCCTTTTTTCTGCCGCGGCTGACATAGTTAACAATGCCGTTTTCATCCATTTCATAAATTTTATCCGGCAGGCTGTTAATTATAGACTGCAGATAATTATATAGCTCTTCAATTTCACGCCGCAGCTCAATGTTTTCCGTCAGCTCACTCTGCAGGATTTCGGCATACTCTCTCAAGCTTCTGCTTAATTCTTCATCGCGTGAAACATCCTGCAAGGTTTCAATCGCGGCGATAATCTGCCCTTTTTCATCGTATATGGGGGCGGCCAAAAAATATAAATAGCGGTTTTGGCCACCTAAATTTTCAAAATAATCATTTGCCTCATAAGCCCCCAGAACTTTTCCCGATTTTTTGACCTTTTTCGCTCCGTAATACTGATTTAAACTTTCTATATCATTATCGATTATCAAATCTGCAATAACAGGTCTTTTAACGGAATAGAAAGGCATGTAGTGCTTATCGGTACCTATCATATCCTCCGCAAAATACCCGGTAAGTTCCGTGCAGGCGCGGTTCCATAGAATCACCTTGTGTTCTTTATTAATAACAAAAGTTGGAATGGGCGAACCTTCGATGATGCCTTCAATGGTTTTCTTTTCATGCAGGAGCTTTTCCTCCCAATCTTCGCGCTCTTTGAACCTTTTCTCTTCTTCTTTAATTCGTACCCTTTTGCCCTCCCAAAAGGCGAAAGAAATACTGGCAATAACGATAACCAGTATGAGCAAGATGGCACTGAAAAGGGTGTAGGCAAACGTTTTGCGCACGGGCATGATGACGTTGCTGTAGGGAGACGCAATTAAAATAATCCATTTCGCGCTGCCAAGCTGCAAAGGATAGTAGGCAATAATGCTCCTTTGCTCTTTTTCCCCGTTTTTCATAACTAAAGCATCAAAATAATTCCCCTGTCTTGAAGAAAAATCGACAGCGGATTCACTAACGTCTATAATTAATTCGTTGATGTTTTTTCCAATAAAAGCACCATTGGGATGAATAATAAAATTGCCTTTCTCATCAACCAGCCACAGGCTCCCCAATTTGTTACCATTCATTTGTTTTTCAAATTCTTCCACAAGCGGCTTTAAAACCAAAGATACGAACCAGGCTCCGGAAAATATGTTATCCCTGTGCCACGTGGGGTAACCGATAATAATGTTCCAGCCTTTTTCACCGGTCTTTCCATCAGGCGGCACTACATCCTTCCAAACCAGGCTTGCATAATTTTCTTTCGTTTCCTTTAATGTGTTGAAATGTTCCACAACGTCCATACCGAGGGATGCGTGCGGCGGGTAAACGCGTCGTAACTGGCCTTTAGCATCAAAGAAGGCAACCATATCAATAGCATCCTCCCAACCGGAAAAAATAATCTTGAATTCATCATCAATTTTTCCGGATAACGCCTTATCCTGTGTGGAGAGGCGTGAAAGCAAAGTTAAATTTTTTTCTAATTGAGTGAAGATATCGGCTACTCTGGAAGCAGTGCTCTGCGCGTAGGCAAGCTGCTGACGGCTGAAAATTTCCACAACATCCTTTTCCCTGGCATGGTTGACGGTCAGGGCAAGCAACACAACCAAGACGATGACAGACAAACTTGCAAACCAAATGCGCATTGATACAATACTCCTGGAAAATCACATCCCGGTGTTCAGCAACTTATTTGCTGAGCAAAAAATTAATATTATCTTCTGATTTCACAAACGGATGGAAAAAAAGATGCCGATAATATCAACTATTTCCCTCCTCATCGCCTGCCCTTTGCGAACGCATCATGCCTATTAAGACATACACCAGCACGGCTGCTGTAAGTGAAATAAGAAGCTTGGCCAGGCCGCTTTCAATGTTAAAAAGGTAAGAACAAATCAGCCAAGCTATCGGGTAAGTAACAGCGGTTAATATTTCCTGCATGCCATTTCCTTATAAAACCGGGACATTTTTATTGATATTAACGGCCTAAAGGTAAAATTTCAATATAAAATAAGTAATTCAGGCCACTTTCCGTTCTCATGCCAAATAATCCAAAAAAAGATACCTTTGTTATTATCGCCGAATTTGAATATTTCATCTTACTTGGTTTAACAAAAGTTTAAATTAAGAACAATAACTAATATCAATAAGCGCTTTGAAACAAAAATAGTCAAATGTTTATACATCATGCCTTATTAGCGGCGGCAGCGTTCGAAGTAAAATAATCTCAAATAATTAGAGGGTCGATATAAAAAATTTTCCGAACGTTTTTTAAAAGTTTGCCATAATCATCATACCACCATCCAACAATGGCATATATTATGCAGTGATTGCCTGTCGGAACTCAATGAAATGTTTTCCTCTTTTAATGGCATCTGATTTATGTTATTTACAGCAACGCATTATTATTAACATTTAACAGCGAAAGGAGAAGAATAATGTCGTATAAAACAAGAAAGAAAGTTACAATCGCTCTTACCACGGTAATGGTTTTACTGGCCACCGGCTCGCTTGCTGCCGCCGCGGAAATAATACCGGCGGGCGAATCTTACACCAAGGCGATTTTTGCCGTTGGCGCTATGGTAGCGGCCGCTTTTTCCATCGGAGTCGGGGCAATCGGCGCAGCCATCGGTATCGGATCTGCCGCCAACGCAGCGTGTAACGCTGTGGGAAGAAATCCCGGTGTACAGGGAAAAATCATGATGACGATGCTGGTCGGCATGGCGATGGCAGAATCAATCGCCATCTATTGCCTGGTTGTCTCCCTTGTGCTTCTTTTTGCTAACCCTTACGTGAGTTATTTTTTGGGTTAATTCGTAAATAAGTTGACTGAAAAATTAACAAAGGTTAGGGGGAATTAGAATGTCAGAAAATAAAAAAGATAAGCGGTTTTTTACCATAGGAGGCGTGTTCTTCCTGCTTATCGTAATTCCCTTATCACTGATGGCGTTTTTAATTGCTAACGGCATGTTTAAACTGGGGGTTACCATAAAAGAAAGAACGGTTACTGTTCTTGATGAAAAAGCTCAGGAAGAAATAAAAGCTCGTGCCATCAATACTGCTAATGAGGTTGCCGGTTTCCTTACGCAAAGCAAGAAAGACTTGCTTGTCGCGACAATTATCCCATCTACAAAAGACGCGTATCGGAAATTTGTTCTGGAAAACAGGAAAACGCTCTGGATTAGAGATGGGAAAAAGATAAAACAGGTTTCCGTCCCCTTATACAAAGAGATGGTCCTTGTTGATAGAAACGGCAGGGAAATTATTAAAATTGCCGACGGGAAAATAGTGCCTGCGGATAAGCTGGTTAATGTAAGTATTCCTGCAAATACAACTTATAAATCAGAAAATTATTTTGCCAGAACAAAAGCGCTCAATAAAGGCGAGGTATACGTTTCTCCGGTAACAGGCTGGTACGTAAACAGAAAGGCGTTTGAAGAAGGAGCCAGGTTTTCCGGCATCGTTCGTTTTGCCACTCCTTTATTTGATAAAGCCGGTTTTTCGGGGATTATTATGCTGGCGCTTGATTACCGCCACCTGGCTCAATTTACCAATCAAATAATTCCCACACAATCGGAAAAAGTTTTCGAGGTTGACGCCTCTGCCGGAAACTATTCTTACATGGTTGACCATCGCGGTTTTGTAATTGTGCACCCCAACTCCTACCACATTGCGGGTCTCAATCGGCGGGGGCAGCAAATTCCCGCTCTTACCGAAAAAAACGCTCAGGCCATGATTGACAAAGGAATAGAGGTGCTTAATCTCCGGCAACTCGCTTTCATGGATCCCAATCTGCCTGTTATCACAGAAGAAGCGGAAGCAGGCAAACATGGAATAGTAAGATACAAATTTGCCGGACATGACAAACTTGTCGCCTACGCTCCGATTAATTTTTCCGCGGCAAACCTTCGTTTCCCCCCGGGTTTCGGCTGGGTCGGAATGGGTGTGGATGTGAACAAATTTAAAGAAACTGCCGCGGCGGTCTCTGAAAACATCGACAAGGAAGCGAAAGCCTGGACAGCGACGATTATCTTTATTCTTATCCTCTCCATGATTATTCTCTTCCTCATTATGTGGCTGCTGGTGCGCGGTATCAGCCGTTCATTGATGGCGGAAATCCCGGAAGGATCGGAAGGACCTTTGTCTTTCGATGATGACGACGACGAAGACTAAGAATAATTGATGTATGAATACCGACAAAAAAGGCCGAATTTATTTTCGGCCTTTTTTATTACCGGCTAAAAATTTAATAAGACTATTCAGGCCGGGAAGCTATATTACACATCCTTTCTCTTTTTCCACGCTTCGTTATAAAGTTTCCATATGCATAGAATAACAGCGAGAAAAAAAGAACCCAGCATGAAGTTAGGCGCTGTGCCTAAAAGTTCATCGATAAGGTAGCCGACATACAAAAATAAAAAAGACGAGATAACAATCGCAAATCCCCAGGCCGACAACATCAATATGCCGCCTATTGTGATCAGCATGTCCTTTTTTTCTTTGTTTTTGTTTTCGGGCAAGCTGTTTTTACCTTTCCTCCACCGCCTGTTACAGAATTATTCGCCTTCTTTATTGAAACTAACAATTAGTGTGCCAAAACCTTAAATATCATGAAATATGTCCATAAGTATTGGAAACAGCACGGTATTATCGAATTTATCTGACGCATAATCGTGCATAGCAGTCAGCCAATTTTATTGGCCTGCTTGAATAAAAAATTAAATACGATAAACAAAACATTGAAAATGGTTTTTGTTTCGATTTTTCGAAATTACAGGAAAAACAAACTTTGCGCGGTACGAGCATGGGCGTCCCGTCAAGATTGCTTCGGCAAACATCAGCTTTTTCGCTTTTAGGCATTTTTAATGCGAAATCTTTCCCATAGCTAAATGCCGCTGCTATTGGAGAAGGCCTATAAGCTTTCTGGTCAGGTTAATTACCGGCTCGGTATAGAGCGCTACCAGTATCGCGTATAGGATGAACACCATGACCATTTCGATAATGCGCACGTCACGGTATTTCTTTTTTATGACAAAAAGAACAACAGCCCCAATAACCAGTGTGATTAAATGAATAATTGGAAAATTTTCCATTACCGCCTCCTTTGCTTTTTATAAAAATTCATCCAAGAAATATTGGCAAAAACAGACCCTGTTTTTAGGCATTAAGCCTAAAAATTAATCTGGCTCGCGCCTTATGTGCCTTATGTGTTTGACAGTATTATAACCTCGTTTGATTGAATTGCATACTTTTTTTTACGCAATATAATCATGGATAATCTTACAGGAACAACAAGTCTCTCATGCGCCGGCCTCGCAAGTTTTATGCCGACTTTAGTTTTTGCAATTAGCCCGTGCTTTACTTTTTTGCGGCGAGAATCCGGCGTACTTTCTCCAACTCCAGCTCTGTATCCACTTCGATCGAATCATGCGCAGTGATGACAACTTTGATTTTATAACCATGTTCCAAAGCCCGCAGCTGCTCAAGAGATTCGAGCTTTTCCAGCTTGCCTTCAGGCAACCCGGTGAAGGTATCGATAAAATCACGGCGGTAAGCGTAGATTCCGTGATGCTTGTAGTAATCAGCTTTGAGTTTTTTGTCGCGCACATAAGGAATGGTCGCGCGGGAAAAATAAAGAGCAAAATAATCTTTATCAAAAGCGACTTTGACCGCGTGCGGGTGGTTTATTTCCTCTTCCAAAACTATTTTGTAAATTAATGTGGACATAACTATAGCCGGCTCGGTAATCAGCGGCGCGATAACTTCATCCACCTGCGCCGGTTCAAAAACCGGCTGATCGCCCTGAATGTTCACGACAATAGCATCGGCGGAAAGATTCAGAGATTTCACGGCTTCGGCGATTCTATCCGTCCCGGAACGATGCGTTGCGGAAGTCATAATGGCATTGCCGCCGAAACTTTTCACCGCTTTAAAAATTCTTTCATCATCCGTGGCCACCGCCACATAGGGAAGAGCTTTGGCGCGCGATGCGCGTTCGTAAACGTGCTGGATCATCGGTTTACCGCACAAATCAGCCAGAGGCTTGCCGGGAAAGCGGCTGGATTCATAGCGCGCGGGGATAATGCAAACGATTTCTCTTTTCACTGTTATTTTCCTAAATGAGGATCGATGTTTTGCAAATAATTGACAACGTAATCCCGTACCGTTTCTTCCAGCGGCGCGAAGGTAACTGGGCATCCGGCTGACTTGAGTTTATTCATTTGAGCTTCAGTAAAATACTGATATTGATCGCGCAGCGCTACGGGCATTTCAATATATTGAATATTGGTTTTTCTTTCCATCGCGGCAAACACAGACTTTATTAAATCTTTCCACGTCCGCGCTTTGCCTGTTCCTAAATTATATATGCCATTGACCTCAGGATTTTTAAAAAACCACCACATCACATTCAGGCAATCCTTGACATAAACAAAATCACGCAGCTGTCCGCCGTCAGGATATTCTTTTCTGTAGGATTTAAACAAGCGCATCTTTCCCGTTTCTTTAATCTGTTTAAAAGCCTTGTAGATGACGCTGGACATATCGCCCTTGTGATATTCGTTGGGGCCGAAGACATTGAAATATTTTATGCCGACTATTTTATCTTCCAGTTTGTTTTTCAAAACCCATAAATCAAATATCTGCTTGGAATAACCGTACATGTTAATTGGTTTGAGCTGGCTGATTTTTTCGTGATCGTCGGAAAAACCTAGAGCGCCGTCACCGTATGTCGCGGCGGAGCTGGCGTAAATAAACCGCGCGTTATGACTAAGCGCCCATGCGGCGAGTTCCCGGCTGTAGAGATAATTATTTTCCCACAAATAATCGGCGTCGCGCTCCGTGGTGGACGAGCAGGCGCCCATATGAATGACGGCGCTGGCTTCAAAAGGAACTTCATCTTCCAGAACCAGGTTCATAAATTCGTTTTTATGAATATAATCGGCAAAGCGCAGGTTAACCAGATTTTTCCATTTATCATCACTGCTCAGCTGATCAACAATGACAATATCCTCGATCCCTTTCTGATTGAGTTTCCAGACAAAAGCACTGCCGATAAATCCCGCGCCGCCCGTGACAATTATCATTAAAATTTGCTCCTTATTTTCTGATATTTATTAAGTTTATTAATAC
>DSAV01000279.1 GCA_011046295.1 Deltaproteobacteria bacterium
TATTTTTAAGAACATCCCAAAATGACGCATGACTAAAATTGCATAAGATCAGAACAAAAATAATGCTGAAAATCAATCTTTTCTGCATATCGAGCCCTCCTTTACTTTGAGGATGAAAAGTTTAAAAAGACATGTTAAACAATAAAATAGCTTGCCATCAGGCAAAATAATCATTTCTTGGATTATAAAAAGGAAGGCCTTGGCTTGTCAATCTAATAATATTTTAAAAGGGGCCCTTGGCAGCAAATATTATTGATACAGATGTTTCTTTTTTTCTTTCAATCTGCTAAATTAAGCAATACAAACAGTATGATTAATAAGTCAGATATGGCTGCTCTACGTAAAGGGCGAAATAAAATAATAAGGTTCTTATAAGGAGCTGTAAATCTTTTATGAATTTAAAAAAAATAGGGATTAGATGGGCATATGTTCTTCTATTCTTCATGCTTTTGGTGGGCTCAGCCGCTGCTGTCAGTTTTGAAGGAACTGAAGAGCAGCTCGCATATACTAGGACCAACGTGACATTGTTAATAATATTTGTCTTGTTGGCCTTGTTTTTTTCATTTTTGTGTTCTATCGCCGAAGCAGTCCTCCTTAGTATTACTCCATCCTATATAGAAGAACTGCGCGAGAGGAAGCACAAACGGGCATCTGTGCTCAAAAGACTCAGGCAGGACAATGTGGACCGGTCGCTTGCCGCCATTCTTACTTTGAATACAATAGCACATACAATAGGCGCGACAATTGCCGGTGCTCAAGCCGCTATTATATTTGGAAGTAAAGGGGTAGGAATATTCTCAGGGATTTTGACTCTGATGATATTGTATTTATCTGAAATAATTCCTAAAACGATAGGGGCCATCTACTGGCGGCAACTTGTAGGTGTAACGGCCGGTTTTGTAAGGTTATTGATAAGTATTCTTTTTCCTTTAATAAGAGTATCCGAAGGGCTGACAAGGATGATAGCTCGCGGAAAAAATCTGCATGTGTTCAGCCGCGCCGAGTTCATTGCCATGGCCAACATTGGTGAACAAACGGGAGAAATTGAAGAGCATGAATCCAGAATTATAAGGAATTTGTTTAAATTCGGTTCTTTAAAAACCGCCGACATTATGACACCGCGATCGGTCATCTCAGCTATTCCCCAAAATTTATCCATAAATGAAGCTGCGGAAAAGGCGATACACTCTTCATTCTCGCGCTTGCCGATTTACGGCAATGATCTCGACGAAATAACAGGCTTTGTGCTGAAAGACGACATCGTCTTGCGCAATGTTGAGGGGCAGGGTGAAGCTCATCTCGAATCGCTCAAACGCAAGATATTCTGCGTGTCGGAGGAAATGTCGCTGTCCGACCTGTTGGAGTTTTTTCTCGATAATCGCCAGCATATCGCTTTGGTTGTAGACGAATATGGGGGGACGCAGGGTTTGGTTACCCTCGAAGACGTGGTAGAAACGTTGCTGGGCATGGAAATTATCGATGAAATGGATAAAGTTGTGGACATGCGCGTGCTGGCGCGGCAACAATGGGAGAAACGTGCCAAATCATTGGGAATAGAATTCGAAACAGTAGAGCAGCTGAATGACAAAAAAGAAAAGTCATCAGACAAGGACGGCTCCGGCAACTGAATAAAAAACAATTAATGAAGTTTATGGTGAAATAAAAAGTGAAGAATAGCGAGTTTTATGCCTTGATACTGGCAGCGGGGAAGGGGACCCGCATGAAGTCGGATTTGCCCAAAGTACTTCATGAAATACAAGGCAAACCCCTATTACGTTATGTTTTGGACAAGGCCGAAGGCGCCGGCGCAAAAAAAATAATCGTTGTTATCGGCCATCAGGCGCAAATGATTCAAGATCGTTTTGCCGATTGCGGGTGTGTTTTTGTACGGCAGGAGCCTCAGCTGGGAACGGGTCATGCCGTTTTGCGGGCGAAAGCGGAACTTGCCGGTTATCAGGGAATGACGGTAATTATGTGCGGGGATGTGCCGCTTTTAAAACCGGAAACGATTAATAATTTAGTCAAAGAACATGTTAAAATAGATTCTTGCCTTACTGTTTTGACTGCAATAGTTCCGGAGGCGCATGGTTATGGACGTATTGTCAAAGGAGATAAAGGCGATATTGAACAAATCGTGGAGCAGCTTGACGCGACGGAGGAGGAAAAGAAGATCAGTGAAATCAATACGGGTATTTATTGTGTGAACACGCCTTTTCTATTATCGGCTCTGGAAAAAATTGAAAATAATAACAATAAACAAGAATATTATTTAACGGATATTGTGGAAATCGCCCGCCGTGAGCGTCACAAGGCACATGCTTTTACGACAAAAGATTATATTGAAGTTATGGGGATTAACACTCCGGAGGAACTTTTTCTGGCCAGTCAGTATATCACAAACGATAAATAAATCAGGTTTGAATAGTGCCTTTATTTATGGACTCAATCGAAAAGGCGGCCTTGCTTGCGCCAATGGCAGGAATATCCAATTTGCCGTTTCGAATAATAGCTCGTTCTTTCGGCTGCGCCCTGGCATTTACCGAAATGGTCAGCGCCAACGGACTTATCAGGGATTCACAAAGGACATTGGACTATTTAAGAAGCTC
The DNA here is from genome assembly GCA_011046295.1 of Deltaproteobacteria bacterium. Lineage (GTDB taxonomy): Bacteria > Desulfobacterota > Syntrophia > Syntrophales > Smithellaceae > UBA4810. The sequence goes on from DSAV01000279.1 coordinate 2,607, forward strand.
TGACGAGGACAAGCCGCTGGGCGTTCAGATATTCGGCGCGGATCCGTATATAATGGCGCATGCGGCAAAAATCGCCGCAGATTACGGCGCTGACTTGATCGACATAAACATGGGATGCCCGGTAAGAAAAGTTATTAAAACCGGTTCAGGTGCGGCGCTTATGAGAAATCCGGCGCTGGCGGGCCGGATTATATCTTCTGTTGTGCAAGCGGTGACCGTGCCCGTAACCGTCAAAATACGTGCGGGATGGAGCCGCAATTCGATTAACGCCGTAGAAATGGCGCAAATCGCTGAAAATGCCGGAGCTCAAGCGGTGACTGTCCATGCCCGGACAGCTGATCAGGGATTTTCGGGCAATGCAGATTGGAATGTAATTGCCGATGTAAAAAAATCAGTATCAATAAAAGTTATTGGAAATGGAGATATATTCAGGCCACACGATGCGATCAGAATGCTTATGGAAACCTCCTGCGACGAGGTGATGCTGGGAAGGGGCGCTCTCGGCAACCCATGGATATTCAAGTGGATAATTAAATTAAAAACCGGCAATACGGATGAATGTCTGCCGCCGCCGGAAGAAATACTGAAGATGATTAAATATCAATGGCAAAAGGAAAAGGAATTATCAGGTGCAAAATCAGCTGCCAAGAATTTCCGGAAACACATGTTGTGGTATACAAGGGGCCTGGAAAATTCCGCGTGCTTCAGGAAGAGGGCGGGGATGTGTTCAGATGAAAAAAGTTTAATGAATGAATTGAATAAGTATTTCGAATATTTAATAGAATCAAACCCTTTCGAATACGGCATAAAATAAGACCTTGACATAAAATGGATAAGTTGGCATAAATTAAGTACGTTAAATCGTTGTAGATGGTATGTTTTTACATAAGTTCTGAAAGGGTAAATATTTACAGTGGACTTGGAAAAATTCAATGAATTAGAAGAAAAGATTAAAGGTATCGTAAACGAAAAAGTATTTTTAAATGAGCAAATTAAACTATTGGAGGAAGCATTAAAAAATAAAGAAGCGGAATTAACAGGGTTAAATAATAAACTAAAGACATTAGACGAGGAAAGAAACGGCGTACGCGCGAGGGTAGACTCATTGCTTGATTTACTGGCGGATATATAAAATTGGCAGAAAAAAGCTTCCAGGTCGTGTGTTTTGAAAAAAAGTTATAAAATAAGCATATTGGGACAGGAACTTACAGTTTTAAGCGATGCAGAAGATGAACAAGTAGCCAACGTTGTCCAATTTGTGAATGATAAAATTGAAGAGGTTTTACAGGCAAAAGATGGTCTTAAAGCCTTGAACGTTGCTATCCTGGCAGCTTTAAATATTTCAGAGGAATTATTAAAATTAAAGGGAGTTAACACACAGCTCTGTGAACAAATGGAAAGCAGAGCCGAAAAATTAATTCAACTGATAGAGAATACAAATTGCTGATTTTATCGCCCCTGCGATGTACGTGATTAACATTTATTTTGAGCCAACATTTTGAATCTGGGGCCTATTCCTTGTTTGCGGTGAGCAGGTCAGCCTTTAATCCGCTGGTCGGAAGGCAGAAAGCCTAAAGCAATCAATACCGGGCACCCACCTTGTACAAAGGTTCAAAAAGGTGATTAACACGGCATAAGCGGGGGTTTTTTTTACCTCCGCACATAGAAATCCAGCCTCGTTTTTTTGTCTTTAGAAAACCCTGATTTAAATTACGGTGCAGTCGCCAAAACTTATGCGACGCATTAAATCCTGAGGATTAAGTATGTCTCTGTCGGAAAAGAATGTATAGAAAAAAAAGTAGCTCCTTGTTTGCGTATTTCATAAGTTTTTCCCTGCAGAGTGAAAAGGAGGTAGAAGAATGAATGGTGGTGTTTTAGTTCTGCTTATATCGTTGGTAATGATAGCCGGTATTATTATTGGTTACGTATTCAAAAACATTTTTTCTTCGAAGAAGATAAAATCTTCGGAAAATCTGGCGGCAAGAATTGTTGAAGAAGCTAAAAAAGAGTCGGAAACCATAAAGAAGGAAGCAATTCTTCAGGCCAAAGAAAATCTACTCATAATAAAAGCGGATTTTGATAAAGAAACAAGGAACAAAAGAAACGATATTGAAGCCTTGGAAAAGCGCATCCGGTCCAAGGAAGAAAGCCTGGATAACAAGATAAGCTTATTAACGCAGAAAGAATTATCCCTCGAGGATCGCGAAAAATCTCTGGCGAAAAAGGAGGCAGCGCTTGAGGAAAGTCATGGTCGTTTGAATAAAGTTTTAGATGAACAAAAAGAAAAGCTGCAGTCAATTGCCGGTATTTCTTCCGAAGAGGCCAAGAATTTATTAATTCAGTCAATGGAAGCAGATGCCAAAAGTGACGCGGCGCAACTTATTAGAAAAATTGAAGATGAAGCTAAGTTCACAGCGGATAAAAAATCACGGGAAATCATCTCTTACGCGATTCAGAGGTATGCGGGCGATTACATTGCGGAAAGCACGGTAAGCGCGGTGAACTTACCAAGTGAAGAAATGAAGGGGCGTATCATCGGCCGGGAAGGCAGAAACATACGCGCCATTGAAGCGGCGACCGGCATAGATTTAATTGTTGACGATACACCCGAAGCGATAGTTCTATCCAGCTTTGATCCGATTCGCCGGGAAATTGCACGCATATCTATTGAAAGATTGATTCAGGACGGAAGGATTCATCCGGGCCGCATCGAAGATGTTGTCAGAAAAGTAAAATCGGAAATCGAACAAATAATCAAGGAGACCGGAGAAAAAACTTCTTTTGATGTCGGCGTTCATGATATTCATCCGGAAATAATCAATATGCTGGGAAGTCTGAAATATCGCACGAGTTATTCCCAGAATGTTCTTCAGCATTCGATAGATGTTGCTTATCTGACGGGAATGATGGCCGCTGAGCTGAAAATGAATATTAAGGAGGCAAAAAGGGCGGGGCTGCTGCATGATATTGGCAAAGCCGTTGACCATAAAATCGAAGGGACGCATGCGGCAATCGGCGCTGATTTTGCCAAAAGATTCGGAGAAAATCCGAGCATAGTTCAGGCGATTGCCACGCATCATGATGATGGGCGAAATAATACGCTTCTGGGCGTTTTGGTGCAGGCGGCGGATACCTTGTCCGCCGCAAGGCCGGGAGCCCGGCGCGAAATGCTGGAGAGTTATGTTAAAAGACTCGAAGAGCTGGAAAAAATCGCCCATTCATTTAATGGCGTGGATAAGTGCTACGCGATTCAGGCGGGACGTGAAATCCGCATCCTTGTGGAAAACGAAAAAATATCGGATAATGATGCTGTAATGTTATGCAAGGATGTTATTAAAAAAATAGAATCGGAACTCACATATCCAGGGCAGGTTAAAGTGACAGTCATACGGGAGACGCGTATTTCAGATTATGCCAAGTAATAGTTTCTGGGCATCAGCGGGATTATTATTCGAATGAAAATACTTTTTATCGGGGACATTGTAGGCAGGCCGGGAAGGAGGGCGATAAACGAATTTGTCCCTTCTTTAATAGCTGAAAAAAAAATCGACATGGTCATCGCAAATTGCGAAAACTCCGCGGCCGGTTTCGGCGTGACAAAAGAGATCGTTGACGAGCTGTTCGGCAATCGGATTGACATTCTCACTTCCGGAAACCACATCTGGAATAAAAAAGAAGCTCTGGAATTTATAAACGAGTATGAAACGTTGTTGCGTCCGGCGAATTACCCGGCGACAGCGCCCGGAACGGGCGCTGTCGTCTTTTCAGCCGGCAGTTCAGAATATGTAGCTGTGCTCAATTTGGCAGGCAGAATATTTATGCAGCCCGCCGAATGCCCTTTTGTTACCGCAAAAAAGGAGATCTCTGCGCTGAAGCAAAAAACAAAAATAATTATCGTGGATTTTCATGCTGAGGCCACTTCTGAAAAAAAGGCAATGGGTTGGTATTTGGACGGAGAAGTATCCGCCGTCTTGGGAACGCATACGCATGTACAAACAGCTGATGAAGAAATCTTGCCGCAAGGCACCGCATACATAAGTGACGCAGGCATGACCGGCCCTTTCGATTCAGTTATTGGCGTGAAAAAAGAGACCATCATTGAACGGTTTTTGACTAATGTGCCGAACAAATTTGATGTGGCCAAAGGCGATATCCGCCTACAGGGAGTCCTGCTGGATATTGATGCGCAAAGCGGCAGGGCCAATTCTATAGACAGGATTAGTGTTAAAGTAGACGCATAAGCCGGAGAAAACAGGATGAAAAATACTTATGATATTTTAAAAGAAAGAGGATTTATTGAGCAGGTTACGGACGAAAATTTAATTTCCGCGCTTTTTAAAAAGGGTCCCGTTACATGTTATATTGGTTTTGATCCGACTGCCCCAAGCTTGCATATTGGCAGCCTTGTTCCCATAATGGCGCTGGCGCACATGCAGAAGAACGGCAACAAAACAATTGCCTTGGTTGGTGGAGGCACGGGACTTATCGGAGATCCCAGCGGAAAGACCGAAATGCGTCAGGTGCTTACCGAGGAACAGATAAAACAAAACACTGAAAGTATAGGTAAGCAGCTTTCTACGTATCTGAATTTCTCCGGAGAGAACAAGGCGCTTCTTCTCAATAACGCGAATTGGCTGACAAAAATTAACTACATTGAATTTCTGCGGGATATCGGACGTCACTTCAGTGTCAACCGGATGCTGTCGGCGGAAAGCTATAAGATACGTATGGAAAAAGGACTTAATTTTATTGAATTCAATTACATGGTTTTACAGGCCTATGATTACTTATATTTGTTTCAAAATTATGACTGTAGTTTACAGATGGGCGGTAATGACCAGTGGGGGAACATGCTTGCCGGCACAGAATTAATCCGTAAAGTTGAGGGCAAAGACGCGCAGGCAATAACATTTCCACTGATAACCACCTCTTTAGGCCAGAAAATGGGCAAAACTGAAAAGGGTACCGTATGGCTTTCAGCTAAGCTGACAATGCCTTATGAATACTACCAGTATTGGGTTAATTGTGATGATGCTGACGTCGAAAGATTTCTTAAGCTGTTTACTTTTTTGCCGCTGGAGGAAATTTCTGTTGTAAAAAAACTGGCTGATGTTAACTTAAATATGGCCAAAACAGTTCTGGCCTATGAGGCGACAAAAGTCGCTCATGGCGCCGAAGCAGCTCTGGCGGCATGGCAGGCATCCGCGAAAGCCTTCAATTCCAAACCAGTTGATGAAGGTTTGTTTCCATCATCTGATATCCCGCGTCAAGAGGCGGCGAAAGATACGTCTGCCATTCCACGATATAATATTTCCAGGAAGGATTTGGATGCCGGTCTTCTGATAATTTCGGCATGCGCGAAAGCTGGATTGACTCAATCAATATCTGAAGCCAAGAGACTGACCAAGCAGGGGGGTATTTATCTCAATGAGCGGCAGGTTTTATCCGTGAATGAGAAAATCAATATTTCCGATTTCGGCGAAAGCAATGAACTGCGCTTGCGCAAAGGCAAAAAGAAATACATGATAGTCGAAATAAGAGATTGATGCCAAGGGTGATATGAGCCATTTATTCTTATGGTGTTTACTAAAATCCTGCCCTGGTCAAAACAATTTTTTTTCTTGACACTTTTGGTTAGAAAGAGTATAAGAAACATGTTAGTCAGGTGTTCATTCAAATGTAAATAAGTTTGGATATTCAGCGGGTTCGCCGATAGAATATTTCTGAAATTATCGGATGCTTTCCATTTTAACTGACTGAACATTATATTTATTTAATTTAATTGTTCTTGACAAATAAATCGAAGTGATTTAGTTACACTTCTTTGTTTTAAGATGGCTCTTTGGAAATTGAATAGTGGGAAAATGAATTTGTGGGTCCTATAAATTTATTGAATTATCAAGCGAGTAAAAAAAGGAAGATTTGTCTTCCTTTGCAGGATTAAAACTGGAGAGTTTGATCCTGGCTCAGAACTAACGCTAGCGGCGTGCCTAACACATGCAAGTCGTACGAGAAAGTCGGCTTCGGCTGATGAGTAAAGTGGCGCACGGGTGAGTAACGCGTGGATAATCTGCCCTTTAGTCTGGAATAACCCACCGAAAGGTGAGCTAATACCGGATAATACTGAATGAGTAACGCCATTTAGTCAAAGAAGGCCTCTGCTTGCAAGCTTTTGCTGAAGGATGAGTCCGCGTACCATTAGCTAGTTGGTAGGGTAATGGCCTACCAAGGCTTCGATGGTTAGCTGGTCTGAGAGGATGATCAGCCACACTGGAACTGAGACACGGTCCAGACTCCTACGGGAGGCAGCAGTGAGGAATATTGCGCAATGGGGGCAACCCTGACGCAGCAACGCCGCGTGAGTGAGGAAGGTTTTCGGACCGTAAAGCTCTGTCGAGCGGGAAGAAATGCACCATGGCTAATATCCATGATGCTTGACGGTACCGCTAGAGGAAGCACCGGCTAACTCCGTGCCAGCAGCCGCGGTAATACGGGGGGTGCAAGCGTTGTTCGGAATTATTGGGCGTAAAGAGCGTGTAGGCGGTTGAATAAGTCAGATGTGAAAGTCCTGGGCTTAACCCAGGAAGTGCATTTGAAACTGTTCAGCTGGAGTAAGGGAGAGGAAAGTGGAATTCCTGGTGTAGAGGTGAAATTCGTAGATATCAGGAGGAACACCGGCGGCGAAGGCGACTTTCTGGCCCTATACTGACGCTGAGACGCGAAAGCGTGGGTAGCAAACAGGATTAGATACCCTGGTAGTCCACGCTGTAAACGATGTTCACTAGGTGTTGGGGGTATTGACCCTCTCAGTGCCGCAGCTAACGCATTAAGTGAACCGCCTGGGGA
>DSAV01000191.1 GCA_011046295.1 Deltaproteobacteria bacterium
ATTATATGCCAAACAGGACGGGCTTTTAAAAAATACTATTACGTGAATAGTGATTAAAGTAATAATAGTTATTTGTCAAGAATATTTATGATAATTTCATTTAATCAGTAGGGCGACACGGATTTGGCGATATATTCGGCTATCAATTTTCCCAGAACGGATGGCATTTCGCGCTCAGAGACTTTAAGGCCGGGTGAAGTCGGAATATCCGCCGTGGATAAAGTGATTTTTCGCAAAGCATTTCTTGTTTTCGCGTCTATGAGCAAAACTTCCGCGGTCATTGCCGATTTTTCCCTTGGGGCTCCGGTCACGCTAAGCGCGGATGAACTGGCCAGCCTTAACCTCGTTATGCGTGTACGAACAATGAGCGCGTGGGTTTCCCGCGATGTGCTGGTATGCGCTTTTTGTATTATAGGAGCGGCGTTATATTTCAAAAGTTCGTTCATCGCCGTGGCTTCGCAGGTGAGGATGATTTGCGGATATTCTTTTTGTAAATCATGAGCGACTTCGAATTTCTGCAAAATTATTTTTTTATAAACCTTTTCCAGCGGCGGATATTTTTCATCCGGGGGCTTGACAGGTATTAGTTTGGCGCAGGAAATTAAAATTAGTATGCAAACAACGGCGCTTGGCAAAAAAATAATATATTTTTGAAATATTGCATTTTTCTTCAAAAATAATACCTCGCCTTAATTATTATAATCGCTGAATTACGCTCTTCCTATAATAAAATATCGATAAAAACAATGTTTAAATATTACCGATAAAGATATATGTTAATACAATTTTCGTGAAGCTGGTTCTTGCCAACTTGCAAGCCAGATGTTACTGATAAATAATAAAGGATGGTGTGGCATGGGAAATAAATATAAATTTACAAGTCAGGACATTGCGCAGATTCGGGAGATGGGTTTGAAAACCCGCGATGTGGAAAAACAACTTTCAATTTACAGGCGCGGAATAAATTATCTCGCGTTAAACAGGCCGTGCAAGATTAATGATGGAATTATTTCTTTAGGGACGCAACAAAAGAAGGAACTTGTCAGGCTCTATGAGCAAGAATCAAAATATAACAAGATAATTAAGTTTGTTCCCGCTTCCGGCGCGGCCAGCCGAATGTTTGCTGATTGGCATGCGCTGATAAAAGATAAAAGTATTGCCGAAAAACCTTTGGAAAAGGAAATAATAAAAAAAATCAAAAAAATGCCTTTTATACCGTTGATTGAGAAAGACGACTACGGTCAACGGTTACTGAAAGTTAAAGATATGAAAGGCCTGCTGAAGTTTATCCTGTTTCCCGACGGATTAAATTACAGCTGGCTGCCTAAGGCTCTTATTCCTTTTCATCTATATGATGGAAAAGATATACGCACGGCGATTGAGGAGCATATATACGAGGCGGCAAGTTATATAACCAATTCCCGGGGAGTATGCCGTCTCCATTTTACAGTGTCAGAAGAACATAAAAATATAATTGCCTCCTGGCTTGCTAAGATAAAGAAAATATATGAAGAGAAATGCCGGGTTAAATTCAAAATTGATTTATCCGTGCAGTCCGCGTCAACAAATATTATTGCGGTGGATGAAAATAATATGCCGTTTCGGGATGAAAATGGGATGCTTGTATTTCGTCCCGGCGGCCATGGCGCACTGCTGGAAAACCTGAACAAACTTGATGCGGATTTGATATTCGTAAGGAATATCGATAATGTCGTTCCCTCAAATATATTGAAAAAAATTCTTCCTTATAAAAAAATGCTGGGAGGGTTTGCCATAAGGCTTCGCCAGGATATTTTTGAGATACTCAACAAACTGGAGAAGGACGAATATAAAGGCAAAATGGATTTACTTGCCCGGCATTGCAATAAAAATTTTAATATTATTTTTGAATCGGGGTTTCACAAGCTGACAGAAAAACAAAAAAAACGCAGAATTATCCTTGCTTTAAATCGTCCGTTGCGTGTATGCGCCATGGTGCGCAATGTTGGTGAGCCGGGAGGAGGACCGTTTTGGATAAATGAAAAGAACAGCACTCAAAGCCTTCAAATAGTCGAGGGCGCTCATGTTAATAAGGCTGATGCTTCTCAGTTGCAGATATGGTCGCGGGCGTCATACTTTAATCCGGTGGACATGGTATGCTGCATAAAGAATCATCGCGGCGAAAAATATGATTTGAAAAAATACGTCGATACTGATGCTTTTTTAATCAGTTTGAAAAATGAAAAAGGACACAAGATTAAAGCTCAGGAAATGCCGGGCTTGTGGAATGGCGCAATGGCGCGCTGGAATACAGTGTTCGTGGAGCTGCCGCTTATAGTATTCAATCCGGTGAAAACTGTTTATGATCTTTTGCGCAGTCAGCATCAGGCGCACAAATAGCTATACGAAGTTAAATCAGAAAGAGTTCAAAATCTTCTCGCGATGCGGCCTTGGCTGTGATCGTGAAGGACATTTGTCCGCGGCGGCAAATAACAATACATTCAGTATCAGGCGGCGCGTCGGAATAACGGACGCAAAGTGCGGCCGCCCTGCGTGTTGCTTCTTCTTTCCCGTAGGGAATAATTACATAAGGGCCGGGAAATTCCGACATGGTCAACGTCATGTCATCGTCACAAGTCAAATTATGTAATTTCATATTGTCTTTGACATTTCTGCCGACGATAATTTTTGTGTTATCTTCCAGACGAAAGTGCCGGCCATACTTTAGAAGTTCGAAATCCCTGATTTGCCTGTCTTCATTGTGCGCGAATAAATCACGCAAGCGGCGCGAAAACATCGGATCGGTAAGCAGGCATCCACCGGCCGGCGGCGGATATTTAACGATGCCTAATTCTTCAGCAAGGAGCATCTGATCTTTTCGTCTCCGTCCGGATATGCCCAGAAGTTTGGATCGGTCGATGATGCCTTCTGATTCAGCTTTTATCGGGTTCAGCAGTTTGGCCGAAAGAGGCCGGAGAATGTATTCAGCATAACCGGAATTTTTGGCGACAATGTGCAGGGACTGTTTTGTTTGAGACATGGGGCGCTGGCCCAGGACTTCTCCGGTTATAATAAAATCGGCGCCTAAAGCCTCCATTTTTTTCCCCGCATTTTTAAGCATAAGTGTATGGCAATCAATGCAAGGGTTCATGTATTTACCGTAGCCGTAACGCGGTGCTTTGAGCATCTGCAGGTGTTCTTGGGTAATATCTTCAATCAGCAGGGGAAGATTTATTTGTTTCGCTCCCATTTTGGCTTTACCCGAATCAAAAAAAGGCGTGGTAAAGGCAAGGCAAATAACGTCAATACCAAGGTTGGAAACCAGCTTGGCGGCCAGCATGCTGTCCAGGCCGCCGGAAAGAAGTGCGATGGATTTGAACATGTCTTTTTTCCGATGAGATCATACTTCCAAGTAATTTAAAGCGCCGCAGATTATTATTCCTCAGCATTTTGCAAACCGAACAATAATAGTTCTAACGGTGAAAAATCAGTATCTGACTATACTTGCCGACCAAACTTCGCTAAGTAACCCGCGCAATTGTTCATCAACAGCAAAATTAGTTACATATAAATCATTATTTTTTGCTTTTATTTTGGTGCCGCTGAAACTGAGTGAATATGGAGCCTGCCTTTTCTCCACTCCGGAAAAAGTGAAGTAGCCGGATACAAACGGAATGTTCATGCTGTTCAATATTTTTTCCATAATGACTTTGGGAGAGTCTGCATTGCCGACAAAAATCAACGAGTTGCCTTCCTGCGTAAGTACTTCTACGAATTGCGGTGACAATTCCCGCGAATAAACGATATGCGTAAGGTTATCGTTCTTTACAACAACATCCGCTCTAATGGAAAGATTGAGACCGTCTTTCTCTTTGTCGAAAACCTTGATATCAACATCCTTCTGCGCGTTGAGACCCACTCCGGTCAATAAAGCATAAGAGAAATCCTTCGCTGAGGTTGTGGGGTAAACCGGCATGACAGGCAGAGAATAAAGTTCTGCGGGTTTTCCTACAAGTCCGTTTTGCGCTGATATTTCAGTGATAATCAATCCGTTTTTCTGAGCAAAATTTTTAATTGCCGGCGGGAAAAGAACATCGTTTTCATAAAGAATGCGTAATCCTTGCCTGAGTATTTGTCCTTTTTCGGAATCTGTTGCTGAAATAACCCAGTCAATAAATAATTCTGCGGTAAGGTTATCACCGATTGCCAGGGGCCTGCTTTGTCTGATCATGTTATAATTTTTGGAATAACTAAACACCTTTCTCAAGATGGAGATGAAATCATCTTTTTTGTCTATTTTAACCAAAAAGTAGTTCGACCAGTTTTCACTTATGATATTTTTCAAATTATGAGGGGCCCTGTCTTCCAAATCAAGAAAGATGACAGTATTGTCAAAAAATTCAATTACCGGCATTATGGAACAATCAATAGTCACTTGGCCTGTTTTAGGTATGGGAAGGTAATAGTTGCCGGTAGATGTGAAGGATGCATTCATCAGTGTAATAACTTGTTTAACCACGGCAAGACGAACCTCGTCGGGCATGGATATTTTCGCGCGTGCTTCGGCTATTTCCGGCGTGTCAATAATACTTTCTTCTATAATTCTTTCTTCTTCGATTAATTTTGGAGTGCGGGCAAAGAAACTTTTTGAAGGCAGCTTGATAATGTCGCCGGCGTAAATTTTGTTGACGTCGGTAATATTGGTGTTCATCGATTTTATGATACTTAGCATTTCTTTAATATCGGTTACGTTTCTTAATTCGCGGGTAATGATTTTTATCAGAGTGTCGCCCTTTTTAATATGATACGGCTGAGCGTCAGTGGATTCGGTGACTTTTTCTAGTAATTTTGCATCCGCCACGGGAACTTTTGGTCTTATTACTCCTGGTTCAGTAAGTGGTCTTCCCGGCAATATAATTTTCTGCCCGACCCTGAGTTTGTTCACGTCTTCGATGTCGGGATTAAGCTCTTGAATGAGACGGTAATTGTCGGCTAAATCTTTTTCGGTAATTCCGGGAACATTTCTGACAATCACGGAAAGAATATCACCCTTTTTTACAGTGTATGTGTACAGGTGTTCTTTGGAAATAGCTGTTTTACTTAAAGTAATTTGTGCTGTGTCTTCCTTGGCGAAAACAGGTAAAGATAACAAAAAAAAGGATATGAACACAGTAAAAAACATTTTGGAAAATTGCTTAATCATTTTACTTTCCCCCTACATTAAAGAAAGTGACATAAAATACAACGCATTTTTTGTTAAAATACTTTAAAAAATAATAAAAGTCAAATGCTTAAAGCAATATTATTTGATTTTTTCGGCCTTAAGTTTTAAGAAGAAACAAAGTGTCAGACAACTTTCTTCATTGCCGCGATGGCTACTTCGATTTGGCTGTCATCAGGTTCGCGGGTGGTAATTTTTTGCAGCGCGAGTCCCGGCCAGCTAAGAATCTGTACAAGTTTGGAATGGCTGTATTTGGCAGTGAAGCGTATTGCCTCATAAGAAATACCGGCTATAACAGGCATCAGAAGTATTTTTAAAAAAACACGGTGAATAAAATCGGGGCGCCCGAGCAGAGAGAAAACAATAATTGATATAAGCATTACAAACAAAATAAAGCTCGTCCCGCAGCGGGGATGCCTGGTGGAAAAATCCTTCACATTCTGCACGGTCAACTCCTGGCCGTTTTCCCAGGCGAACACGGTTTTATGTTCCGCTCCATGGTACATGTAAACGCGGCGCATGTCGTTCAAAAGGAGGGTCGAGGCAAGAAAACAAAGAAAAATACTCAAGCGGATGCATCCTTCCAGTAAATTGAGCAAAAGTAGATTATCAATGTGGTGCTTAATCTGCGTAAAGAAAAATGCCGGCACGACGACGAAGAAAAAAATAGCTACGGTAAAACTGATAACGAAAGAAAGAGACATCTCCCATCCTTTCGGCTTTTTTTCTTCTTCGGAAAGAGCGACTTCCGCGGAAAACATCAGCGCTTTTATTCCCACAAACATCATTTCAAAAAGAGTAATTGTGCCTCTGATAAACAGTATCCCCAGAATTTTATAACGTTTTGTAAGGGGAACGTAATGGCGTTCTTGGAATACAATTTCATTATTCGGGGCGCGCACGGCTGATGCTATCTTGTCGCCGTGGCGCATCATTACTCCTTCAATGAGAGCTTGTCCTCCGGCGATATCATTTGACTTTGATTTATTCATTTTAATCTTTCTCTGGAATCATTTTAATTTTAAATGTTCATTATAGCATTTGAAAGTTGCTGTCAAATCATCATTATGGAAAGCATGTTTTTTGCTGGCTTGAGGCAGTTAATAATACTACATCTTTTTGAGCAAACTATAATACTTAAGAAAAAATACGTATAAAAAACAAAATAAATGAAACAGTTAAATTGGTTGTTGCAAGATTGGACTTCAATGATATAATGCGCCGGCATTGTCATAAGGGGGTGTTTCGTATGGCGTCATTGGATTCATCAGACGTATTCATCAAGGAGTATCAGCAGAGATTCGAAAAAAAAATCAGGCAAAATGAAATTGAACTGCTGGAATATTGGAAAAATCAATTAGATAGGGTTGTTAGCGCAAGACCGGACAGCATCGCTTCTTTGCAGACACAAGTTATGAAGCTGTCGGAAATGATGGCTAATCGTATAAAAGTTTTAAAGAAGGGACATGATGGATAGTATAGCTAATTTTCTATTTGAAGTCGGCATGCTTAACAAAACGCCCCGCACCGGGTATCAATTTCTGGGAAGCGGCAAAGAATCAGTGTCGGAGCATATCTTACGCACCGTGTTTGTAGGTTATGTGCTGTGCCAGATGGACGATTCATTGGATGAACAACGAGTGTTAAAAATGTGTTTATTTCACGATTTGCCGGAAGCGCGCACCGGCGATATGAATTATGTTAATAAGAAATATGTGGAAGTGAACGAAGAAAAAGCCGTCAGGGAATTAACGGAAGAGGTTTTTTTCGGCTCCGATATAAAATCGGCGATAGAGGAATTTAACAGCAAAGAAACTGATGAAGCCCTGAGCGTCGCGGACGCTGATCAGATAGCGCTTATTCTGCAGCTTAAGGAGTACGGTGATCTGGGAAATAAATACGCTGAAGAATGGATTGGCTACGCGTTAAAAAGGCTCAATACAAATAACGCGAAAAAGCTGGCGGAGAAAATCATAAAAACGGATTTTTCCGACTGGTGGTTTAAGGAAAAAAACGACTGGTGGATAAATGGAAATAAAAAATGAAAGACGATTGAAGTATTATTCATTTGTCTTTGCAGTTGTCGCGCTTGCCGTCCTCATAGCCTGCGGTGGACGAGTCGGACATGTTGTTATTTCTGAACCCGATGAATATCGCGTCGTTTATGAAGCAAATGAAGAAGTAATCCTCAGAGCGATAGCCGGAGTATTTTGGGAAAAAAGAATGGGAACAAATGTAACCATCAGAAAAGAAGATAACTATGTTAAAACGGATTATATTGTACAGGGTGATTGGAGGACTAAAAGTCTGGCAAAGGTCAGAAAACTTAACTGGAAAGAAAGCGAAGTCCTGCTGTCTGTAATAACGGAAAAAAAGACCAAGTCAGGTTGGGAAATGCGCAGGCTTTTGGATAAGCAGCAATATTTAAACCTTTTTGGGACAATAGAATTAAGAATTTATGAGGAAATGGCCAAGAGAAAGTAGTAATTAACTTTTCCGAAGAAAGGAGTAATTGTGAGTCCCCATAAAAAAATATCGGCTATTTTCGATGAGTTTAAAAATTTTGCATTAAAGGGCAATGTAGTGGATTTGGCCATCGGTGTTATCATCGGCGCCGCTTTCGGTAAAATTGTCGATTCTTTGGTCAAGAATATTATCATGCCGGTAATCAGCGTAATTCTTCCCGGCGAGCAAAGCTACCTGGCCTGGAAGTGGGCAGTTAACGGCAAAGAGATACCCTATGGGCTTTTTATCGGAGAAATAGTAAATTTTCTTATTATTGCCCTGGCGCTTTATATTTTTATCGTTAAATTTATAGGTATGATTGTTAAAACAAAGAAGGAAGAAGCGGCTGCGCCTCCCGTTCTCACTAAAGAACAGCAGTTACTTACGGAAATTCGTGATTTACTTAAAGCCAGGCAGGCTGTTTAGGCAAAAAAATGTTTTAGTATTGCTCTGGGGTTGCGTGCAACCGGGATAAGGGCGCAAGCCTGTTTGCTTATCAACATTGCGGCAATATCGCCGCATAAATCATGTCCCATATGAATATCCAAAGCCAAAATCAATCAGTACTATATAGAGTCAAGAATTCCATGGCCTTAATAACCCTTAATCGTCCGGAATTAGTAAATAGCCTCAATAGACGAATGGTTGATAGTATCAGCGAATTCATGAGGGAGTCATGGGAAGATGACAATTGCAAATTTATTGTATTTTTTGGAGCAGGCGATAAGGGGTTTTGTGCCGGGGGAGACGTTAAGGAGATTGCGCTCCAAATAAAAGAAGAGCGCTATGCTGATGTTGATATGTTTTTTCAGAATGAGTACACGCTTGATTTGATGGTGCACAATTCTCCGAAGCCTGTGGTAGTTATTGCGGATGGAATTACAATGGGCGGAGGTTTGGGAATCGCCGCCGGCGCAAGTATCGTTTTGGCGACAGAGCGTACGCGCATGGCTATGCCGGAGACTAGAATAGGTTTTTTCCCGGATGTCGGCGCAACCGGTTGGCTGTTTTCGAAATCTCCCGCCGGTTATCCGGAATACCTGAGTCTTACCGGTTATGAAGTAAGCAAAAGAGAATGTGTTCGGCTGGGTTTAGCCACGCATTATCTGGCATCAAAAGATATTCCTCGCTTAATTTCCATAATGGAGAACTTTTCAGCAAGTGGCAGCGAGAGTAAAGAAAGATTGTCTGAAAAAATTATTGAAGAAATATCAAAATATCTTAATTCCGATATACCGGAAAAAAAAGATATGGATGAGTGGGTAGCCGCGTATTTTGCCGGGAAATCCGATTTAATCGACATTCTGAATTCTCTGAAAAAATGCAATCAGCAGCAAAAACTCTGTGAAATAGTATTCGACAGTATCGCTCAGAGGTCTCCTACCGCGCTTGTCTTAACACTGAAATTATTACGTCACAACGAAAACAGACCTGTTGCGGATGTTTTTTTCACAGAACTTAAGGCCGCCGCCTTCATTACCAGGCACCATGATTATATGGAAGGCATACGCGCGCGTCTGATTGATAAAGACGACCATCCGCGCTGGATACCTGATAGCATTGAGGAAGTTGATTTGAGGAAAGTTGAACTTTAATTTTTTAAAAATTAGGCACTCTCAACCTTTTAGCGCAACACTTGTCGGTATACATCACAAGGTTTTTCCCAGTTCAAGATTTTTCTCGGTCTCCCATTTAACATATTCTGGACTTTTTTGATCTCACGGCGGCTAA
>DSAV01000137.1 GCA_011046295.1 Deltaproteobacteria bacterium
AACATATAAACAATTACTATTACTATTACTAATTTATATTAATGTAAAAGAATAATAATAAAATATAAAGGGGGAAGGTTTAAAAATGAATTTTAAAATTAATAGAAACACCTTTCTTGATGGAATTCAAAAAACTTTAGGAATTGTTGAAAAAAAGACTACTTTGCCGATTTTGAACAATGTTCTTTTAAAAACCGAACAAAATAAACTCAAGATAATCGCCACTGATAGAGAAATTAGTTTAATTTCTGATTATGAAGCGGATATTATCGAAAAAGGGGAGATAACAATTTCCGCAAAGAAACTTTCGGAGATGATCAGGGAGATACAGGGAGAGGTAATTGATTTTACATGCGCCAATAACACTGTAAGGGTATCATGTCAAAGAGCTGTTTATAAAATACCCGGATTACCCTCGGAAGACTTTCCCGAGGTAACCGACGACAGAAACGTTAAATTATACGATATTCAAGGTGTCTTGATTAAGGATTTAATAAATAAAACTTCATTTGCCATGGCCTTGGATGAGATGAGAAGAAACTTAAACGGAGTATTGATTGAGTTTTTTTCGGATGAGTCAAAAAATATATTACGCATGGTAGCGACTGACGGCCATCGTCTGGCAGTGGCAAAAAAAGAAATTTTAAATTCTTTTGTGGAAATAGAAAAAGGAATTATTGTTCCGCGCAAAGGGCTGATGGAAATAAAGAAAATTATAGACGAAGAGGAAAAAGTACAAATAGGTTTAAATAACAACATGTTTATAGTGAAAACACAAAACACCATATTAAAAGTTAGCTTAGTGGACGCGGATTACCCGGATTACAAAAGAGTAATACCTGCCGAAAAAGGAGTTGGAATTGTTTTGGAAAGGGAGCCGTTTATGCACGCGTTAAGACGAATGAGCGTGGTTTCTTCAGAGCGTTATAGCGGGGTAATTTTGTCTTTTGCACAAGGGAAGCTGACTTTGAATTCAACTAATCTTGATGTCGGAGAAGCAACTGAAGAAATTGATATAATTTACTCAGGTGAAGAATTAGATGTCGGATTTAATGTTAATTATTTAATGGACGCAATTTCCGCGATTGATCAAGATGGTGTTTTGCTTGAACTAGGATCAGGAATAAAGCCTTCGGTTGTCAGGCAGACGGAAGGGGATGATTACATTTGTATCGTTATGCCTTTAAAAATATAAGAAGAGTAAGGGAGTGAAAAATAATTATGCCGCACAAGTATGATGCCGACAGTATAAAAGTTCTCGAAGGATTGGAAGCGGTGCGAAAAAGGCCGGCCATGTATATCGGCTCCACCGGAAAGGAAGGCTTGCATCACCTGGTTTATGAAGTGGTCGATAACAGCATAGATGAAGCCTCGGCCGGCTATTGTGATACGATTAACGTTAAAATCAGAGTTGATAACAGTATTGTAGTGGAAGATAACGGGCGTGGTATTCCCGTGGGAATGCATAAAACTGAAAAAGTTTCTGCGGCGCAAGTTGTGATGACGAAGCTCCACGCAGGGGGTAAGTTTTCACACGATGCCTACAAGGTTTCTGGCGGGTTACATGGCGTGGGAGTTTCTGTGGTTAATGCCTTGTCGCAAATGTGTGAACTGGAGATACGCCGGGAAGGGCACCTCTACCGGCAGACCTATAAACGAGGAGTTCCGGATGGTCCGCTGGAAGTGATCGGAAAAACAAAGGGGCATGGCACAAAAGTAACTTTTTTGCCGGATGATAAAGTTTTTGAGGATACTGAATTTAGTTTTGATACTATTTCAAACCGCCTTCGTGAACTGGCCTTTTTGAATTCCGGCGTAAAAATTATTATTACTGATGAGCGCACGGATAAAAAAAATGAATTCTTTTATAAAGGAGGCATAGTCTCTTTTGTTGAATACATTAACCGTAACAAAAAAGTTTTACATAAGAATCCTATTTATATTTCTGGTGAAAAAGATGATTGTTTCGTGGAGGTAGCCCTGCAATATAATGATACTTATCTGGATAATATATTCGCTTTTGCCAACAGTATTAACACAACTGAAGGCGGCACGCATTTAATCGGTTTTCGTTCCGCACTGACACGTGTTTTTAATAACTACGCGTCAAGCAATAAATTGATTAAAGACGGCAAAGAGTCCCTGCGCGGCGAGGATTTGCGCGAGGGATTGGCCTGTGTTATCAGCGTAAAAGTGCAAAATCCGCAGT
This sequence comes from Deltaproteobacteria bacterium, assembly GCA_011046295.1. Classification (GTDB taxonomy): domain Bacteria; phylum Desulfobacterota; class Syntrophia; order Syntrophales; family Smithellaceae; genus UBA4810. The sequence continues at coordinate 2,210 of DSAV01000137.1, forward strand.
TCGAAGGTCAGACGAAAACAAAATTAGGTAACAGTGAAGTGCGCGGCCTCGTGGAAGGCATTGTTTACGAAAAAATCGGCAGTTTTTTGGAAGAAAATCCTTCGATCGCGAAACAAATTCTCAACAAGTGCCTGGAAGCAGCCCGTGCCCGGGAAGCGGCCAGGCGCGCCCGCGAGCTGACCAGACGCAAGAGCGCTCTGGAAGTAGGCGCCTTGCCGGGAAAACTGGCGGACTGTCAGGAAAAAGATCCGGCGCTTAGCGAAATTTACCTGGTCGAGGGAGATTCGGCGGGAGGTTCGGCCAAGCAGGGTCGCGACAGAAAAAATCAGGCGATTTTACCTCTTCGCGGTAAAGTCTTGAACGTGGAAAAAGCGCGCTTCGATAAAATGCTGCAAAATGAGGAAATCAAACTGATTGTTACCGCCCTGGGTACCGGCATCGGCACCGGTGATTACGACGTGAGCAAGCTCCGTTATCATAAAGTGATTATCATGACGGACGCAGATGTTGACGGATCACATATCAGAACTCTTTTACTGACTTTCTTTTTCCGGCAAATGCGCGAGCTAATCGAAAGGGGATATTTGTTTATCGCCCAACCGCCGCTGTTTAAAATAGTGGACAAAAAGACAGAGCTCTACATTCAGGACGAAGAAAGAATGAGGAATTACATCCTGGAAAACGGCGTGGCTAAAGCCAGCCTGGTGATGGATGACGGCAGCCGCTTTCCCGCCACCGGTAATAAATTATTGAATTTGATTAAAAAGATAATGCGCATCGAAGACCTGTTGGATCGTTTTGAAAAAGAGCGGCGTGACAGAAACGTGCTGCGCATTTTAGCGGGTGACCCGGCGCTTAAAGAAAGTACTTTTAAAAACGAAAAGAACCTGCAGGCGGTTGCGAAGAGAACCCTTAAAGCGCTCAAAAACGGCGTGGCCGATTTTAAACTTGAGCAGGATTTGGATCACGGCGGTTATAAAATAAATTTTTCCCTTAAGAAAAACGGACAGACAGCAATTACCTGTATGGATGGAGAAGTGTTTCGGTCGCCGCAGTTTACGGAAATAAGGTCATTGCTGGAGCAGGTTTCCATTCTGGGCGAGCCGCCTTACCGTGATGTCGCGGAAGACGCGAAAAACCCGGTAATTCTGGAAAGCTCCAAGGCGTTGGTTGAGCGCATCTTGAGTATCGGCAAAAAGGGAATAGCTCTTCAGCGCTACAAAGGTTTGGGTGAAATGAATCCCGAACAACTCTGGGAAACTACGATGAATCCGGAAAAAAGGACAATGTTGCAAGTTACGGTGGACGACGCAGTTTTGGCCGACCAGATATTTACTACGCTGATGGGAGATCAGGTAGAGCCTCGCCGTGATTTTATTTATAGAAATGCCCTGGATGTTTCCAATCTGGACATTTAAATCCGACGATTACATTAATATAATGAATTTCTGAAAGACTACTTAAAGCTAAAAGAGGATGAGGTAAAATGGAAAAGGATATCCACCAGAAACCGACTAAGGTGAATATAGAAGACGAAATGAAAAAATCCTACATGGATTACGCCATGAGCGTGATCATCGGCAGGGCCATTCCTGATGTCCGTGACGGTTTAAAGCCGGTGCACCGCCGTGCTTTGTATTCCATGTACGAAATGGGAAATCGCTACAACAGGCCTTATAGAAAATCAGCCCGTATCGTCGGTGATATTATCGGTAAGTATCATCCACATGGGGATGTCGCGGTTTATGATACAGTGGTGCGCATGGCGCAGGATTTTTCCATGCGCTACATGCTGGTCGACGGCCAGGGAAACTTCGGTTCCATCGACGGTGATCCTCCGGCGGCGATGCGCTACACGGAAGTCAGATTGGCACGAATTGCCGAAGAAGTTCTTGCCGATTTGGATAAAGACACCGTTGAATTTGTGCCCAACTACGATGAATCTCTGCAGGAGCCGTCACTTTTGGCGACGCGCATACCATTGCTTCTACTCAACGGCTCATCGGGAATTGCCGTGGGTATGGCCACGAATATTCCGCCGCATAATCTGACGGAAATCGTTAACGGCACCATCGCCTGCATAAAAAATCCCGATATTACAATCGAAAAGCTGATGAAACATATTCCCGGCCCCGATTTCCCCACGGCGGGTTTTATTAACGGCCGGGAGGGAATTCTTTCCGCGTATAAAACGGGACGCGGCATTATCAAAATGCGAGCGCGCGCGATAATTGAAAAAAACGCCCGCAATGACAGGGAAACCATAGTTATCACGGAACTGCCTTATCAGGTGAACAAAGCTTCTCTGATTGAAAAAATATCTGATCTGGTACGCGACAAGAAAATCAACGGCATTAGCGATTTGCGCGATGAATCAGACCGCGACGGTATCCGCATCGTTATTGATTTAAAGCGCGACGAAAACTCCCCGATTCTCCTGAACCAGCTTTACAAACTAACGCCGATGGAGTCATCCTTCGGCATTATCATGCTGGCGATATCAAACGGCCGTCCGCTGGTTTTAAACCTTAAAGAAATAATCGAAAAATTTATCATGTTCCGCAGGGATGTGGTTGTGCGGCGCACCGAGTTTGATCTGGCGCGTGCCAAGGAGAGGGCGCATATTTTGGAGGGTTTGATTATCGCGCTGAAAAATATCGACGCGATTGTCGCTCTGATTAAAGCGGCGAAAAACCCGCAGGAAGCCTCAGAGAAACTTTGCACCAAATTCGGCCTGTCCGAAATTCAGGCCAAGGCCATACTGGAGATGAGACTACAGCGTCTGACCGGGTTGGAACGCGCGAAAATCGACGAGGAATACAAGGAAATAAAAACCCTGATGGCAAAACTGGAAGGCATTCTGGCCGATTCACAGAAAGTATTACAGGTAATTATCGATGAGCTAACCGAGATAAAAGATCGCTACGGCGATGAACGCCGCACGGAAATTGTCGCCAGCAGCAAAGATATCGATATAGAAGACATGATTGTGGAAGAAGACATGGTGGTAACTATTACCCACGCCGGCTACATCAAGAGAAATCCGGTGAGCCTGTATCGCAGCCAGCGGCGAGGCGGGCGCGGCAAGGTCGGCATGGGCACCAAAGAGGAAGATTTTGTCGAAAAAATATTTATTGCCTCAACGCACCACTACCTTCTTATTTTTACCAGTACCGGCAAGGTTCACTGGCTTAAAGTGCATCAAATACCTCAGGCAGGAAGAGCCGCCAAGGGCAAAGCAATAGTTAACATGATTAATATGGGGCCGGGTGAACGCCTCAGCGCTACCTTGCCGGTGCGCGACTTTGAAGATGATAAATACGTGGTAATGGTCACGAAAAAAGGAACGATTAAAAAAACAGCGATTTCCGCGTATTCGAATCCGCGCTCCGGCGGTATCATCGCCATTTCCATTGAAAAGGGCGACGAACTGGTCGATGTGAAATTAACCACAGGCAAACAGGATATCTTTTTGGCCACGCGCCGCGGTCTGGCGATACGTTTCGCGGAAGACGGTGTACGCGATATGGGACGCACAGCAAAAGGTGTGCGCGGTATCAGTCTGGGCAAAGACGACGAAGTTGTTGGCGTGGACATTCCGGCGAAAGACACCTACATTCTTACGGTTTCCGAAAAAGGATTCGGCAAGTGCACGCCGATTGACGAATATCGCCTGCAGAGCCGCGGCGGCAAAGGCACCTTTAATTTAAAAATAGTACCCAAGGTCGGCAACGTTTCCGGTGTTCTGCAGGTAGAGGGCGAAGAACATGTCATGCTCATCAGCAACGGAGGTAAAGTTATTCGGCTGAAGGTAAATGAGATACCGATTAATCACCGTGCCACGCAGGGTGTCAGGTTAATTGACCTGGATGCAAAGGAAAGGCTCGTCGGCGTGGCCCGCACAACGGCGGAAGCGGAAGATGCAGTCAATGGTTCAGAAAATGACGACGAGGCAGAAGAATAATACAAGCTAAAGTCGTGCAATGAAAGGTAAAAAGCCCCTGGCTGTAACAGCCAGGGGCTTTTTTATGCCGCCGGAACTTGTTTTTAGCTTGTAATTTATTTATAGTCTTTTAATGAAAAAATATAAAATACTTGATCATACCGCCGATATCGGCGTTGAAGTATGGGGTAGCACAAAAGAAGAGGCGTTCGCCGCGACCGTTGAAGCGATGTTTGATTTAATCGCGGATAACAAGAGCGTCAATGCGCGGGAGGAACAAAAGCTTTCCGTAAGCGGCGCGGATACGGCTGATGTGCTGATTAATCTTTTGCGCGAAGCCCTTTATCTTTTTCACGGCAAATCCTGGCTTTGTAAAACGTGCGAAATACTGGAGATGGAAGAAGACAAAATTACCGCGCGACTTAAGGGTGAACCCTATAACGTGAAAAAGCATCAGCTGAAAATGGAAATCAAAGCTGTTACCTACCACACGCTGAAAATCGAAAAACGCGATCAAGGCTGGCGCGCCAGGGTGATTTTTGATGTCTGAACTGAAAATGCAAAGATTAGATGACAACCGTGTGCTGATCCCGCAGTCGGGCAAAATGCGCGTGCCGGGCATCATCTACGCCAACGATAAAATTTTTGAACTTTTAAAAAGCGACGAGAGCGCCAAGCAGGTGGCCAATGTCGCCTGCCTGCCGGGCATTGTGAAATATTCACTGGCGATGCCCGATGTCCACTGGGGTTATGGTTTTCCCATTGGCGGCGTGGCGGCTTTTGACATGGATAGCGGCATTATTTCGCCAGGCGGCGTGGGCTACGATATCAACTGCGGCTGCCGCCTGATGACCACAAATTTGACGCTTGGCGATATCAAAGCAAAACTCGATGTGCTGACCACGGCGCTCTATCACGGCATTCCCTCTGGTGTCGGCTCGAAGGGATTTGTAAAATTATCCGGCAAAGACCAGAAGAAAGTTCTGGAAGAAGGATCTGTATGGGCGGTGAAAAATGGTTTTGGCCACCCAGAAGATTTGGAGGCCACAGAAGACGGCGGTATGATGCCGGGCGCTGATTTCGAGCAGGTATCCGCCCGAGCTCTGGAGCGCGGAAAAGAGCAGCTGGGGACGTTGGGCTCCGGCAATCACTTTCTGGAAATAGAAATAGTGCAGGAAATCTTTGATGAAAAAGCCGCCGAAGCTTTTGGCCTGCAAAAGGGGCAAATTGCCGTGATGATTCACAGCGGCTCGCGAGGCATGGGCTATCAGGTCTGCGACGATTATCTGGCGCTGATGGTCAAGCACGCCGCTCAAACGGGCATTGAACTTCCTGACCGGCAGCTTGCCTGCGCTTATCTAAAATCTCCGCGCGGGCAAAATTATATGGCCGCGATGGCTTGCGCCGCGAATTACGCCTGGGCTAACCGGCAATTGCTCATGCAGCAGACACGTCAGATTTTTGAAAAAACGCTGCAGCTATCGCCGCGCGATTTAGCCATGCGGCAGGTTTTCGATGTTTGCCACAATATCGCCAAGATTGAATCGTTTGAAGTTGAGGGGAAAAACAAAAAATTATGTGTGCACAGAAAAGGCGCGACGCGCTCTTATCCGGCGGGACATGATGCGTTGCCTGCCCGCTACAAAAGCGTCGGCCAGCCGGTTTTAATCCCCGGTGATATGGGCACAGGCTCTTTTGTTCTGGCCGGCCAGCAAAAAGCGATGGAGGAAACTTTCGGCTCCGCCTGCCACGGCGCGGGGCGCGTAATGAGCCGCACACAAGCCACAAAAGCCAGCCGGGGCAGATCTATCGCGAAAGAACTTGCCCAAAAAGGCATTTTGGTGATGGCATCCAGCAAAGGGACACTCAAAGAAGAAATGCCCCAAGCTTATAAGAATTTACAGGATGTCGTGCAGGTGATGCACGACGCGGGTATTGCCAGAAAGGTGGCGAGGCTGAAAGCAATAGCCTGTATTAAAGGCTAGGCTCCAACCATTGCTTATTTATATGAACATAGAAGGCGCCGCAGCCCGGCGTATGCCGGGTGGCGAAGTAATTAAATGTACTTTGTCGTTTTCGTGCAAGCGAAGCGCGACACGGGGAGCCATTGTTCTGTCAGTGCGCCCGGCAGCCGCCGGGTAAAAATCTGCTTCTGGCAGGTGAATCAATCGCGTTGTCATTCCGGGCTTGACCCGGAATCCAGGCGTCGTCCCGGCGAAAGCCGGGAACCAGTATATAGCAATATCACTGGATGCCGGATTCAGCTTGTCCCCGACCTGCTCGGGGATCCGGCATGACAATGAATAATAGAAATAAATTGACATTTTTATTCAGTCGACATAAGAACCTTCGTTAATTATTGGAGACAACAAATGACCGAAATCATATTTGACGAAAACGAGGATTGGGAAAAACGCACTTTGTGTAGTGATGAATCCTGCATCGGCGTTATCGGCGCGGATGGCCGTTGTAAGGAATGCGGCAAGGTTTATGCGGGAAAATTGCCGGAAGGTCACAGCACGCCAAACAGTAAACCCGCGGCCGCGCCGGAAAAAGTTCAGCCGCAAAAAGAATCTGATGATGATTGGGACAATCGTGTTTTATGTTCAGACGAGGCTTGCATCGGCGTTATCGGCGCGGATGGCAAGTGCAAAGAATGCGGTAAACAAATCAAATAAAAATTTATTCTAAGGAGATAATTTCTTAGGCAGCTTTTTTTGATTTTCCAAGCCCGGCATGCAGTTTTAACCCCATAGCGTTTACCACTTTCAAAATAGTTGAAAACTCCGGATTTCCTTCCGGGGATAACGCTTTGTATAAGCTTTCTCGACCCAGGCCGGTTTCGTTGGCTATCTGAGTCATACCTTTGGCTCTGGCAATATCTCCAAGCGCCGCCGCTATTAATGCGGGGTCATTTTCTTCCAAAGCTGCATCCAGATACGCGGCTATATCCGCTTTTGTTTTAAGATGATCGGCAGCATCCCAAATTTTAGTTTTTTCTTTTTTCATTTTTTTATTCCTCAATTTTCTGCGCCAGCTGTATGGCTTTTTTAATATCATTACTTTGGGTTGTTTTATCACCACCAGCAAGTAGAATGATTAGGCACTCTCAACCTTTTAGCGCAACACTTGTAGGTATACATCACAAGGTTTTTCCCAGTTCAAGATTTTTCTCGGTCTCCCATTTAACATATTCTGGACTTTTTTAATCTC
>DSAV01000088.1 GCA_011046295.1 Deltaproteobacteria bacterium
TGCTCGGCGTTTATTAATAACTTCATCCCATTATACTATTTGTGCCTTTTATGGTACAAGCAGAGTCTAATGGAGGAGCGCAAGCGACGTAAATGCTGCGATAGCAAGGGAAAAAGAAATTAAAAAGTGGCTCAGAGAAAAGAAGAATAATCTTGTTAATCGAACAAATCCAAGTTGGAAAGATTTGGGCGAGGGATTGAAAGATTTCTCTCTTCGTTCGAAATGACAGATAATGTAAAAATTAATGCTTCATTGTTATGAGAAACATTTCACTGTGAGGACAATATTATGCCGGAAAGAAAAATTCGTGTGATGGTAGCAAAGCCAGGCCTCGACGGCCATGACCGCGGCGCGCGTGTTTTGGCGCGCTGTTTTCGTGACGCCGGGTTTGAAGTCGTTTACACCGGTTGCCATCAAACGCCGGAACAAATAGCCGCCGCCGCCATTCAGGAAGATGTTGATCTGGTGGGATTGAGCTGTCTTTCCGGCGCGCACCGCGCGCTTTTTCCGAAAGTTGTGGAGCTGCTGCGCGGGAAAGGCGCTGACGATATAACAGTCATCGGCGGCGGGATTATCCCGGAGCAGGATTTTCAGATCCTCTATGACGCGGGCATTAAAGCCATTTTTACCCCCGGCGCTTCACTTGATTCCATTGTGGAATGGATTAAGACAAATATAAAATCGCGCTAAAAACTGATTTAATATGGATTCTTTAATAAAAAAAATATGCGCGGGCGACGTGCGGCTGGCCTCACGCCTTATACGTGATATTGAAGATAAAGTGCCCGAAGCGAAAGCTAAAATCAAAAAGCTCTACGCGCATACCGGCAAATCATTCATCATCGGCATCACTGGAGCGCCGGGCGCGGGAAAAAGCACGCTGACCGATGCTTTGATAACCGAGCTGCGCAAAAAAAATAAAACCGTCGGTGTTCTGGCCGTCGATCCCACCAGCCCTTTTACCGGCGGGGCGATTTTAGGCGACCGCATCCGCATGCAGAAACACGCGGAAGATGAAGGCGTCTTTGTGCGGTCACTCGCCACGCGCGGCGCACTGGGCGGACTTTCTCAGGCCGCGGGCGATGCCATTCACGTGATGGAAGCGATGGGTAAGGACATCATCATCGTGGAAACGGTCGGCATCGGCCAACAGGAAATCGATGTTATCAATCACGCGCACAGCGTTGTCGTCGTTCTTGTTCCCGGCATGGGTGATGAAATTCAGACGATGAAAGCCGGTTTGATGGAAATCGCCGATGTTTTTGTCGTAAACAAAGCCAACCGTCCCGGCGCCAACCAGTTGCAGACGGAACTGGCTTCCATGCTGAAGCTCGCTTCAAAAAACGGCGCGAGCTGGCAGACACCGATTGTCATGGTGGGAGACGCTTTTGAACCGGATAGCTTCACGGAAAAAACCGCCGAGCTTGCCCAAAAAATCGAAGAACATCATCAGCATCTGATAGAAAGCGGCAAACTTACCGAAAGGATGCACCGCAAAGCACTGGCGGAAATTAACGACGCTTTAAGTTTTTGCCTTCTGGAGCCGATTATTGAAGAGCTGACTTCCACAGGGAAGCTGAAGCATTTTGCGGATAAGATAAAAAACAGGAAGGCCGATCCTTATTCCGTCGCGGAAGAAATCGCTAAAAATTATTTTATCAGGCAGGATAAGAAATGAAAGCCGTGAAAAGTAAAAAAAAGTCTTTGCCCATACCTTTGAAAAAAAAGAAAACCACTACGCCTGAAAAAACAAAAAAGATCATTCCCAAAACAGACCGCGGTCTGGTGATGGTAATTACCGGAAACGGCAAGGGGAAGACAACTGCCGCTTTCGGCCAGGCGCTGCGCTCCATCGGCCAGGGGTATAATGTTTTCATCGTGCAATTCATGAAGGGCAGAAAATACGGAGAATTCATCGCCGCGCAAAAATATCTGCCAAATTTAACCATTCGCCGCTGCGGCCTGGATAGTTTTGTCATGCGCGATAATCCCGCCGCTATTGATATTCAAATGGCGCAAAAAGGGCTGGCCGCCGCACGAAAAGCCATCAAAAGCGGTAAATACGACATGGTTATCCTCGATGAAGCCAACGTCGCAATTGATTTTAAATTAATCAGCCTGCATGATGTTATTGATCTAATCAAAAACAAGCCCGCGCACCTTGACCTAATACTTACCGGCCGTTACGCCCCGACGGAAATAATTGATCTTGCCGATACCGTAAGCGATATTCAGGAAATCAAGCATCACTACGCCGCAGGAATAAAGGACCGTGCCGGTATCGAATTCTGATTAAAAAGTAAATATTTTTCAAGCCTTCCGGCATCAGAAAAAGCAGTTACAGCCAGCTGTCAGATTTTAGTAAAAAAAGGTATAATACCTAAAAATGGGGCCTCATTTTTAGGTATTATACCTTTTTGGCTTAATGCCTAAAAAAAATACTTCCGCTCATTTCCCCGGATAAACTATTTCACATTTTTTCTTGACAAATGTACCAGAGATAAGTAATTACTAGCGCTACGATAGTAAAGCTAGTAATTGTCTTTGGTGACTGAGATGAAACTTTCTACAAGAACACGCTACGGCGTAAGATTAATGGCGGCTCTCGCGCAGAACTATGGGAAAAAGCCCGTATTTCTTAAAGATATTGCTAAAGGTGAAGGTATTTCCGAAAAATATTTGAGTTTGATCATCATCCCTTTGCGGGGCGTGAATTTAGTAACTTCTGTCCGCGGGGCGCACGGTGGATACAATTTATCAAAGGAGCCTTCACAAATCACTCTAAAGGAAATTGTAGATGTTTTGGAGGGGGACTGTTCGCTGGTTGATTGCGTGAAGAATCCATCTTCTTGTTCAAGAGCCCCCATTTGCGCGAGTCACGATATTTGGGTTCTTGTCGGAAAAAAGATTGCCGATACCCTGAGTTCAATCACTCTGGATATGCTGGTGAAAATGAATCAGGAAAAAGCGGGAAATAACATTATGCGGGATATCTGAAAAAAGGAGATATGCGATGAGCAAAGTTGACGCAAAATTAAAAATTGAAACACTGGCCCTGCATGGGGGCCAAGAGCCGGACCCGACGACGGGTTCGCGCGCCGTGCCGATTTATCAGACGACATCGTATCAATTTCGCGATACCGACCATGCCGCCGCGCTCTTCAGCCTGACCGAGTTCGGAAACATCTACACGCGCCTGATGAATCCGACCAACGATGTTTTGGAGAAAAGACTCGCGCTCTTGGACGGCGGTGTCGGGGCGCTGGCGCTGGCCAGCGGCCAGTCGGCCATTACGCTGGCGCTGCTCAACATCGCACAGGCGGGTGATGAAATTGTCTCGGCCGACAATCTCTACGGCGGCACCTATACGCTGTTTCACTACACGTTTCCCCGGCTGGGCATCAAAGTGAAGTTCGTGAAGTCCAACGACCTGGCCGCGCTCAATGACGCTATAGGACCGAAAACGAAAGCCGTGTATGCCGAATCCATCGGGAACCCCAAGATGGACGTGGCGGATCTGACAGGCATTGCCGCAATCGCGCACAAACACGGCATCCCGTTTATTCTGGACAATACCGTCTCTCCGTACCTGTTGCGGCCGTTTGATTTCGGCGTGGATATTCTAGTGTATTCCGCGACAAAATTCATCGGGGGTCATGGCACGTCGCTGGGCGGTTTGATTGTGGATTCCGGTAAGTTCGAATGGACCAACGGAAAATTTCCGCTGATTGCCGATGCGGATCCCGCCTATCACGGGCTTAACTTTGTCGAGGCGCTCAAACCCATGGGCAACATCGCCTACATCACCAAAGCGCGCGTGGTGCTCCTGCGCGATCTGGGACCGGCCATGTCGCCGTTCAACGCGTTTTTGTTTTTGCAGGGACTGGAGACTCTGCACCTGAGAATGGAGCGCCATTCGCGAAACGCGCAGAAGGTTGCCTTGCATCTGGAGAAGCATCCGAAAGTTGCGTGGGTGAATTATCCGGGGTTGGCCTCAAGTCCGGAAAAAGACAGAGTGGCAAAATATCTGAAACGCGGCGCGGGTGCGATTATGGGTTTCGGCGTTAAGGGCGGCATTGAGGCGGGGAAGAAATTCATCAATTCCCTGCAACTGATTTCGCACCTGGCCAACATTGGGGATGCCAAAACACTCGCGATTCATCCGGCATCGACCACGCATTCGCAGTTGTCGCCCGAAGAACAGCAGGCCACCGGTGTCACGCCGGATTTCATCCGCCTGTCGATTGGCATTGAACATATCGACGACATTTTGGCGGATATCGACCAGGCATTAGGTAAAATTTAATTCCATAATCCACTCTCCCCTAGCGGGAGAGAGTTAGGGTGAGGGGGGTTCCCAACAAAAAGGAGATGGTTATGAAAAAGATTTATGAAGACAACTCGAAGTCCATCGGCAACACGCCTTTGGTGAGATTGAATCGTGTGACTAACGGCGCGAAAGCGACGGTGCTTGCGAAAATCGAAGGCCGCAATCCGGCCTACTCCGTCAAATGCCGGATCGGCGCGGCCATGATCTGGGACGCGGAAGAAAATGGCCTGCTCAAGCCCGGTATGGAAATCATCGAGCCCACCAGCGGCAACACGGGCATCGCCCTGGCCTATGTCGCGGCGGCGCGTGGCTACAAGCTCACGCTCACCATGCCGGAGACGATGAGCATCGAACGAAGAAGGGTGCTGGCAGCCTTCGGCGCGAATCTGGTATTAACGCCCGGCACGGAAGGTATGAAAGGCGCAATTAATAAAGCCGAAATGATTGCCGCCTCCGATCCGAAAAAATATTTTCTGCCCCAACAGTTTAAAAATCCAGCCAACCCGGCGATTCACGAGAAAACCACAGGGCCGGAAATCTGGAACGATACCGAAGGCGCAATTGACGTTCTGGTATCGGGTGTGGGGACAGGCGGCACGATTACCGGTGTGTCGCGCTACATTAAAAAGACGATGAGCAAAAAGATTCTGTCCGTTGCAGTGGAACCCAAAGAAAGCCACGTCATCAGCCAGAAACTGGCCGGCCAGGAGCTCAAACCCTCGCCGCACAAGATTCAGGGCATCGGCGCAGGCTTCATCCCCGATACGCTGGATTTAACGATGGTGGACCGCGTCGAGCAGGTGGACAGCGCGGAAGCGGTAGCGTTCGCCCGCAGGCTGGCCAAAGAAGAAGGTATGCTGGTCGGCATTTCCTGCGGCGCCGCGGCAGCAGCAGCCGTACGTCTGGCCAAACAGGTAGAGTTTGCCGGCAAAAACATCGTCGTCATTCTGCCGGACGCGGGAGAACGATATCTGTCCACGGTTTTATTTGAGGGGGTAGGTGTTTAATTGATATTGTTTAGACGAAAAAGGAAAAAATATGAATATCTTTACAATAATTTTTGATGGTCTGCGCCGGCGAAAAATTAGATCAGCGCTTGCTATCACTGGCATCGCCATCGCCGCGGCTTCTCTGTACAGCCTGGTGGCGCTCAAGGAGGGTTATGAATCGGGGATGCGTTCTGAAATCGAAAGTATGGGCGCGCAGATCATTGCCGTGGCCAAGGGCTGCCCCTATGAAGCGGTGGCAGTAATCATGATCGGCGGACAGGTTCCGGCGACTCTGCCTATGGATGTAACCGGTAAGATTGCCAAAATCCCCAATGTTGCGAGCGCGTCACCCAATGTGTATGGGGCTTATCAGTATCTCGGCTTATCTCATCCGATAATCGGCATCGAACATGCGGAACTTGCCTTAAAACCCTGGTGGAAAATAAAAGGACAGTTTCCGGCAAATGAAGGAGAAATTGTGTTGGGTAGCGTGGAAGCCGCGGTTTTTGCCGAGAAAAGCGGCGAGTTCAAAAATATCGGCGATGCCATAACCGTAGTGGCGGGCGGCAAAAAAGTCAATCTCACAGTGGTGGGCATTCTGGATGCCACCGGTTCCAAAGATGACTATTCAACATTTACCACGTTGGTTACAGCGCAAAAATTGTTGAACCTGGAAGGGCAAGTGGTGACGGTGAACGTGCGGGTGAATGATATCGCCAAAATTCCCGACACGATCGCCGCCATTGAAAAAATCGCAGACGTGCAGGCCGTGACCGTCGCGCAGGTAATGGGGACGATTCAGAATCTGGTTAAGGCGGCGCAAACCATGCTTTTGACAGTGATGGTTATTGCGTTGATCATCGGCGGCATCGGCACAATGAACACAATGATGATGTCGATTTTCGAGCGCACGCGTGAAATCGGACTGATGAAAGCGATCGGCGCGTCCCAGACGCAGATTTTCACGCTATTCTTTACCGAAGGATTGGCAATATCATTAATCGGCGGATTGCTGGGACTGCTCGCGGGTCTTGGCGCCACCCTGGGCGGCGATGCGATTCTGCGCAGTATTGTTTCGGTAATGCCCACGACTTCCGTCGGTAAAATTTCCACTATGGCCGTGGGGCTTACCTTGCTGTTTCCTTTGGTGATCGGCGCTTTTTCCGCGCTCTATCCCGCCATACGCGCCGCGCGGTTGAATCCCATTGAAGCCCTGCGCAATGAATAGGAGCAAAACATGTTAATATTAGATTCTGTCACGAAAATATATACCAGAGGAAGAGAAAAGGTTCATGCGCTTAAAAACCTTTCTTTAAAAATTAATCAAGGGGAATATGTGGGCGTTGTCGGGCCATCCGGTTCAGGAAAATCAACGCTCATGAATATTATTGGCATACTTGATGTCCCCTCTGAAGGCAGCATTGCCATTGCCGGAAGACAAATTAAAGACTTGTCCGCGAGCGAGCAAACCGAACTGCGGCGCAAAACAATCGGTTTTGTTTTTCAGCAGTTTTTGCTGATTCCGACGATGACGGCGCTGCAAAATGTTATGCTGCCGCTTTATTTTGCAGGCGCGCCGGATGCCGAGAAAAAAGCATCCGAGCTTTTGGCCCGAGTGGGTCTGGACAAGCGTGCCGAGCATCTGCCCAATCAGCTGAGTGGCGGAGAAATGCAGCGCACGGCTATCGCCCGCGCGCTGGCCAACAGGCCGTCCGTGCTGTTAGCGGACGAACCGGCAGGAAATCTGGACAGCAAAACGGCGCAGGACATTTACGGGTTATTTGAGGAAATAAACAAGGAAGGCACAACAATTATTATGGTAACGCACAACGAAAAACTGGCAGAAACATTTCCGCGCATGATTCATGTTATTGATGGGAGATTGGGAAATGATCAAATTAAGTAAATTGTTTTATCATCAAGTTATTATCGCTGTTGTTGTTCTGGCGATATTGGTTAGTGTGAGCAGCTGTCGCTCGGAGGGCAATATCTACGGCGCGCCAATTGACGAAAAGAAAGGCACTGTGGTAACGCTTGCCCAGATATTTGCCGATCCGGCAAAGTATGAAGAAAAAAATATCATTCTGGAAGCAAAGACCGGCCTGATTTGCCAGGCCTCCGGCTGCTGGGTGATGCTTACGGACGGAACGAATCAACTGCTTGCCCAGTTCTACAGCTTTACGGTGCGCCCGCCTAAAGGCTCAAACCTTCGCGTGCAGGGCGTGCTCAAAAACCAGAATAAGGTGCCATACCTGGCGACAGAGGGGCTGGAAATTATAAGTTAAAGACAGGTTTAATAGATCAACATGAATATAATTAAGAACGAAAAAAACAATTCAAGCTTCACAGGTTTTGTGGAAACGAAGTATTTCACCTTTGCCGGTACGGGCGGTGAATTTAAACTAGAAAACGGGAAAACTTTGGGGCCCATTACACTTGCCTATGAAACATACGGCTCGTTGAGCAAAGATAAATCAAACGCGATTCTGATTTTGCACGCTCTATCCGGCGACGCGCACGCGGCCGGCGTTCACGAAAACCTTAATGATACCGGATGGTGGGACGAGATGATCGGACCGGATAAGGCATTCGACACGAATAAATATTTTATTATCTGCTCGAATGTGCTCGGCGGCTGCAAGGGGTCAACAGGGCCGTCTTCCATTAATCCGAAAACAGGAAAACCTTACGCGCTGGAATTCCCTTTTATCACCGTGGCCGATATGGTTAACGCGCAGCGCCGCCTGATTGATCACTTTGGAATTGAAAAACTTTTATGCGTGGCGGGCGGTTCCATGGGCGGGATGCAGGCGCTTCAGTGGCTTTCCGCTTATCCCGAGCGGATTAAATCAGCCATTCCGATTGCCACGGCGCTTAAGCATTCACCACAGCAGATCGCCTTTAACGAGGTAATCCGGCAGTCCATCATGGCGGACCCGGCCTGGCGCGATGGGAATTATTACGAGCACGGTCAGCCCGAAAAGGGGTTGTCCGTTGCCCGGATGATCGGCCACATCACGTTCATGAGTGATCAGTCGATGGAAGAAAAGTTTTCCCGGCGGCTTAAAAATGATAAATTCAGTTTCGGTTTTGATGCCGATTTTGAAGTTGAAGGCTATTTGCGTTATCGCGGCGCCAATTTTGTCAAACGTTTCGATGCCAATTCCTATCTTTATATTACAAAAGCGATAGATTATTTTGATTTGTCGGGGGATAAGCTGATTCCGAACGGAAAAGACATCCATGTGCGAGTTATGGTAATATCATTCAAGACGGATTGGCTCTACCCTTCATACCAGTCGCAGGAGATTGTAAGGCTTCTGAAAAGAAGGCGTGTTGACACTACCTATTGTGAATTGACGTCAACCTACGGCCACGATGCTTTTTTAATTGAGGCGCCGGAGCAGACCGCGCTGATCAAACATTTTCTGGATAAGACCTTCAACGGGTATCTGGTGGCGGGACATGATAAAAGCAATTGAGATGAGTCTTGATCATAAAGTTATTTATTCGATCATCGAAAAAGGGTCGCGTGTTTTGGATCTGGGATGCGGCGAGGGAGAGCTTTTATATCCGCTTGTAAGGGACAAGCTTATCCGCGCTCAGGGAATTGAGTTGGACGATAAGGCCATTCAGGAATGCGTGAAAAAGGGCTTGAGTGTGTTTCACGACGATATCGAAAGCAGCCTGAATGAATTTCCGGATAATTCGTTTGATTATGTTATTTTGAATCAGAGCATGCAGCAAGTTAAAAAAGTTGGCGATGTCATTCATGAATCCCTGCGCATCGGCAGGAAGGTCATTGTCGGATTTCCCAATTTTGCTTATTTCAGATCACGGTTTATGCTGTTTTTCAGGGGAAAATCTCCCGTTACGCGTTCATTGCCCTATCTGTGGTTTGATACGCCCAACGTCCGCTTTTTAAGCATCACGGATTTTAAACATTTTTGTAAGGAAAAAAACATTCGGATCGTGTCAGCTCATTATCTGGGAGAAAAAAAA
>DSAV01000019.1 GCA_011046295.1 Deltaproteobacteria bacterium
AAGTCCAGAATATGTTAAATGGGAGACCGAGAAAAATCTTGAACTGGGAAAAACCTTGTGATGTATACCTACAAGTGTTGCGCTAAAAGGTTGAGAGTGCCAAAGATAATAAATTCTTTTTATAATTTATCTTTATCTCATGGCAAAAAAACCAACCTATTCAGAGCTTCTAAAAAAAATCGACGCGCTGGAAAAGAAATGCGCCCGATACGCTTCCGTCGATTCACAATATCGCTCCGCGGAAAGCGTTTATCGCACATTTTTCGAAAACAGCGGCGCGGCAACTATTATTGTGGAAGATAATGGCATTGTCTCTTTCGCGAATAAACAATTTGAAAATCTCTACCAAGCTAAAAAAACCGAAATTGAAGGAAAAATTAAATGGACCAACTTTGTTCATGAGGACGATTTGGACTTTATGAAGCACTACCATATTCTTCGCCGTATCGACTCCAGCGCGGTACCTGACCATTACGAATTCCGTATGATCAATAAATCGAATCAACTCAGATATATAGTAAATTACGAATCTCTGGTACCCAACACTAAAAAGAGCATTGCCTCGCTTGTAGATATTACCGAGCGCAAAATTGCCGAGAATTCACTCAACGAAAGCGAAGCCAAGTACCGCGCCTTGTTTGAATCCGCAAGTGATGCCATTATTTTAATGGACCGGGAACGAATGATCGACTGCAATCAGAAAACCTTGGAAATCTTCGGTTGCACCAGAGAAAAATTACTTGCCTCAAAAACTGAAAAGTTCTGGCCGGAATTCCAACCCGACGGCAGGCACACATCAGATTATCTTACTGAATATTTTCAGTCCGCCTTAAACGGCGAAACACCCACTTTTGAACTAAAGCGCCTCCGCTACGACGGCTCTGAATTTGAGGCGGAAATGACATACACAATAGTAACTCTAAGCGGCAAAAGATATTTACAAGTCATCATCAGGGACATCTCTGAAAGGAAAAAGACTGAAAAGGCGCTCATTGAAGAAGAAGAGAAATACCGCACGCTGTTTGAATCGGCAATTGACACAATAATTATTATTGATAACGAAACTATCGCTGATTGCAACCTTGCCGCGCTCAATATGTTCAGGATAACCCGCGAGCAGCTTATCGGTCAGAAAACATGGAAATTCATGCCGGAATTACAGCCTGATGGCCTGAAATCACGCGAGACTGCAAAAGAAAAAACACGCCAGGCAATAAAAGGGGAAACGCTTTTTCTTGAATGGCGCTTTATCCGTTATGATAGCAGTGCTTTCGACGCGGAGCTGACGTTTAATACTATCATTCTCAAGGGGCAAAAATATTTTCAAGCCATTATAAGGGACATCACTGAAAGAAAACAGGCTGCCCGGCAAATGAAAATACTTACCGAGGAACTGAAACGTTCCAATACAGACCTGGCTCAATTCGCCTACGTCGCATCACATGATCTGCAAGAGCCTCTGCGCATGATTACAAGCTTCGTTCAGCTTCTACAGCGCCGTTATCATGGGAAACTCGATAAGGAAGCCGATGAATTTATTTCTTTCGCCGTGGAAGGCGCTTCCCACATGCAGAAACTTATTAATGACCTTCTGAAATATTCACGGGTGGGAACACACGGCAAAAGTATGGAGCCCACTAACTTCAACATTGTTGTCACACACGCCCTTTCCAACTTGAGCAAAACAATAAAAGCTGCCGACGCAATTATAAATATAGATCACCTGCCGACAATTTATGCCGATTACACGCAAATGGTTCAACTTTTTCAGAACCTGATCAGTAATGCTATAAAATATCGCGGCGAGAAACAGCCGGAGGTGTTGATTAGAGCTACATATAGTGATAATTATTGGCTATTTTCAGTTCGCGACAACGGCATCGGCATAGAGCCAGAACATGTTGACAAAATTTTTGTGATCTTTCAGAGGTTACATAACAAGACAAAATATCCGGGTACGGGAATCGGTTTATCCATTTGCAAAAAAATCGTCGAAAGGCATTCCGGAAGCATCTGGGTGGAATCCAAGCCCAAACAAGGGTCAGTGTTTTATTTTACCATTCCAAAAGAGCAAAGGGAAACATGACTGAAAGCAACAAGAATAAATCAGTAAATATCCTTCTGATTGAAGATAATCCCGGCGATGTTACCCTTATTAAGCAGGCATTCGGAGAAGGTAAATATTTAGACAGTTTTATTGTCCTAACGGACGGCGAGTCGGCAATTTCTTTTTTACGCAAAGAAGGACAATACATCACAACTCCCCGTCCAGACCTGATTTTGCTTGACTTGAATATGCCGCGTAAAGACGGTCGTGATGTGCTTGCTGAAGTTAAAACGAACCCGGCCCTGAAACACATTCCTGTCATCATCCTGACCAGTTCAGAATCGCAGCAGGATATAACCCACGCCTATAATATGCAGGCTAATTGTTACATTACAAAACCGTTCGATTTGAATCAGTACTTCAAAGTAGTAAAACTTATTGAAGACTTCTGGCTAAAAACGGTTAAGTTGCCATGAAAAACAATTTGAACAATAACGGGCAAATAAAAATACTTTTATTCGAGGATAACCCCGGTGATGCGCGGTTGTTCATTGAAGCGATTAGAGATATTTCTTCCACGCTTTATAAAACAATTCATGCAGAATCGCTCTCCCAGGGCATCTCAATTCTTGATGAGCAGCGTATTGATAGTATCATGTTGGATTTAGGGCTGCCGGACAGTCAGAATATCGAGAGCCTTATCAAATTAAAATCTCAGGTATTGGGCTGTGATTTTGACCGGTAATGACGATGAAGAAACGGCCATGCAGGCCCTACAACAAGGAACCCAGGACTACCTGGTAAAACAAAAAATAAATGCCGATGTGGTATCGCGCGTTATCCGTTATTCGATTGAAAGGCAGAAACTTCAAGACGAGTTACGCAGCCTTGCTTTAACCGATGATTTCACCGGGCTTTATAACCGCAGGGGCTTTTTCACGCTGGCAGAGCACCATCTGAAGCTTGCCGAGCGCATGAACAAGAATTTTTATCTGATTTTTTCTGATATAAATAATTTAAAGACTATCAACGATGCTTCAGGTCACCTTCAGGGGATGCGTACCTGCAAAAGCCGCCGAGATATTACAAAAATCTTTTCGTGATTCGGATATCATCGCACGTGTTGGAGGAGATGAATTTGTTGTTCTGTTTCCCAATACCGGAAGTTACAGCTCGCAGATAGCTCTTTCCCGTTTTCGCGCAAATATAAATGAAACAAATGAAAAAGAAGGCTTAAATCTTTCGTTCAGCATCGGTATCGCGAAATTCCGCCCCAACGAAAACATTTCTTTGGAAGACATCCTGGATGAAGCCGACAAAAACCGCTACGATGAAAAAAATACCAAGAAAAAATATGGTCGGGGCGAGAGGATTTGAACCTCCGACCTTCTGAACCCCATTCAGATACGCTACCAGACTGCGCCACGCCCCGACATGTTGTAAAGCGCTGAAGTCATTACCATCTCCCCTTGCATGTGTCAAGGGCAAATACTTATTGGCAAAGCTTATTTCCAATAATCTGCGGCTCCCGACGGCAAATTGTCATAATAACCATCATTTTCGATTTTTTATGTATTGTCTTTGACTTTTGCAGCCCACACAGGATGACGCTTCGCGGCCAGCCGAACAATACGGCTGGCCATTTGTCCGTAGCTCAACCCCGCAATTTGTGCCGCGCACGCCATGGAAGCATCCGCGCTGATATCAGCGTTGGGGTTTACATCCAGAACATAAAATATACCATCTCGCAGGCGCACGTCAAAACGCGCGTAATCGCGGCAGCCGGTCGCCAGATAAGCGTCTTTGCACACTTTTTCCAGTGACACCTTTTCATCTTCAGACAAAGGAGCTGGAAGCAACGTCTTTATCTTTTCGTAATGTTTTGTTCCTGCCACAAATTTTGATTCATAGGTGCAGAGGCGGTCTTTAACACAGGGAAAAAAGGAAAAATCCATTTCCGCAACCGGAAGCATCTCAATCTCCTCGTTCCCCCAGAGTGTTACATGAAATTCCCGCCCGTCAATAAAATCCTCAACCAAAACAGTTTGTCTGTAACGTTCAACAATTTCCCGGATTATAATTTTCAATTCTTCGTGGTTCAGCGCGACCGAATCGGAAGATATTCCTTCTGAGCAGTGTTCATTTACCGGTTTGACAATCGCGGGATATTTTCCCCAGTTATTTACCCGTGGGGAATGAACTATTTCCCACGCGGGAGATGGAACCGTTGTTTCATCCAGTATTTTCTTCACGCGATATTTGTCCTGAGCCAATGCCAGCGCCTTTGAGGCGGCGCCGGTAAAAGTGAAGCCCATTTCTTCTAGTTTTTTCGCGACAAGCCATTCGCTGTGGTCGGCTCCGGGCATGCTTTCGCACCAGTTAAACACGATACACTCCAGAGGGTTGAAGGGAGTAAGAAGGAGTTCAATATTATCATCTTCCAAGGCAAGCAATTCCACCGGGTGGGATTCTTCCGCCAAAGCGTCTTTTAATTCTTCTGATAGCTTGACTACCTCTTCTTTTTCTTTTTTCGTCCATTCGGGATTGATATTATAGATTAACACTACCGGGATATTTTTGTAATTACTATTTGCCGGCAAAGGCCACCTCTTTTCTCATGCTAAATGACCCAGCTTTCGATTGCTTTTTGTTCTCCATTAAATTACGCCCAGAATAATCGATGCAATGAAAAAATAAATAAGCAGGCCGAGAATATCCATAACTGAGGCTATAAGGGGATTGCTGGCCACTGCCGGATCGAGATGAAGCTTTTGTAAAACCAGGGGCAATATTATCCCGATAAGGTTCGATATCATGACTATAACAACCATGGAAATAGAGACAATCAGTGCAATCTGGTTTCCTCCTTTATAAAGTCCCAATGCCCAGCTGGCCAAACCCATCGTCGCCCCCAGAAGCAAACCGATGCTTATTTCCCTTAAGAAAGCCCACATCCATTGCCCTTCCCGTATATCTCCGGTAGCCAAAGCGCGGATCATCAGCGTCGCCGACTGATTTCCCGTGTTTCCTCCGGTGCCAATCAATAGCGGAATGAAAAAAGCCAGGGCAATAGCCGATGTCAGTATATCCTCTTTAGCGGAAATAATACCCGTCGTAATTACACTGACGAAAAGAAGCGCCGACAGCCATGTAACCCGCTTGGCATAAAGAGAAAAAGCCGACGATTCCCGGTAGCTCTTTTTTAGGGGATGGATAGCTGCGGATTTCTGAAAGTCTTCTGTCACCTCTTCATCGGCAACATCGAATAAGTCGTCGATAGTAATAATGCCCAAAAGAATGCCCCTGGCATCAACCACGGGCAGGGCAACGACATCGTATCGTTTGATTAACTGAACGGCTTTTTCACGGTCATCGAAAGCGGATACGCCAATCACCGAAGTATCCATAATGTCTTCAACCTTCTCTTCGTCTTTAGCCAGAATCAGCCGTCTCAAACCAAGAACGCCTATGAGCCTCCACCATTTGTCGGCGACATAAATAATATTTGTCGTTTCACTATCCAAACCCATCAGACGAACATGGGCAAGCGCCCCTGCAACAGTCCATTCCGGACGGATTGCCACATAATCGGGCGTCATCAGACGGCCCACGCTTTCTTCCGGGTAACCAAGCAATTGCAGGGCTTCCCTGCGGTCCTCAACGGAAAGCAGATTAACCATTTTCTGGATGGCCTGACCGGGCAGTTCCTCAAGAAAATCAGTTCGGTCGTCGGGAGACATGCCTGCGATAATCGACCTTGTTTCATCAGTCGTCATCGCTTTGAGGACATCGCGCTTTATTTTCGCGTCGAGATACGAAAACACCTCGGAGAGCATTTCCTTGGGTAACAGGCGCAAAATGACAATGCGCTGAGAATCATCGAGTTCATCGATGATGTCGGAAATATCCGGAGCTGGAATTTCCTGAAGCAATTCTCTTAATTCCAGCCAGTTTTTTCCCTCAAGCAGTTCCCTGATCTCAGGCAAAAAAAGTTTTAGCATCTGCATTGTTCTGTCCCGTCAATCGTTCGTTAATCAGCACGGCATACATCCGGCATGCCGACAAGATAACTATGTTTTAAAGTAATTTTTTTGCTTTGTCCAACATTGTTTTATTATTTTTATCCGGCGATATTTTTTTACCGCGCGACCGCCCGTTTGAAAATACACACGGCGGCATTTACATAATGCCGCCGAACGTTCATTATCCGACAATACATCCCTCTTCTGAGATTATCTTTGCGGGCTATTAAGTTATGTAAACTCTGTAATCAGCAAAAACGGCACTATGATGCTGCCTGATGAATTATTAAAAATACATTCCCTGAATATCGAGATTGGTCAAACCTGCCTGTCTGGCCCAGACTATTACTTCCTTATATTCCTCAGCCGTTATTCTGCGGGAGATTTCCGGGTACCTGCGTGCCTGATACATGGGGCGATACTGAGACATAATATTTAAATAAGTTTCATGGGGGAGATTTCCGGCAATCCATTCGACCACTTCTTTTGAACCGGCAACACGGTTGGGCATAACCAGATGTCTGACCATTAACCCGCGGCATACAATTCCGTCAGTGGCGGGTTTGGCCACCTCTACCTGCCGGTGCATTTCGAGAAAAGCCGCCTGCGTAAGCTGAGGATACGACGTTGCCCCGGTAGAATACTTTGCTGCCGCGCGCGAATTCCCGTATTTAAAATCTGGCAGGTAAATGTCAACAACTCCGTCGAGAAACTCAAGAACTTCCGGGTTTTCCCAGCCGCACGTGTTGTAAACAAGCGGCAGTCTCAATCCTTTGGCAGCGGCTATATCAAGCGCTGGTAAAATATGCGGCACGTAATGAGTCGGCGTGACTACGTTAATGTTTTGACAACCTCTTTTTTGGAGACTAAGCATCATCGAGGCCAGGTCTTCAATGCTGCGGACACTGCCCATACCGCCCTGGCTTATTTCCCAGTTGATGCAAAAGACACAGCGCAGGGAGCAATTGCTGAAAAATATTGTTCCGGAGCCCCCTTCCCCCACCAATGATCTTTCTTTGCCGAAATGGGCGTGGTATGACGCTATTTCCAGTTGAGCAGTAGCTTCACAGTGCTCTTTTTCACCGTTTATCCGGTCAACACGGCATTTTCGCGGACACAATTCGCAAAACTGCGCATCATCTCCCATAACTGTTCAGCTCTTTGCTTTAAAACGCCACGTCGATGAAGCTCAATGTAATTCGGTTGATAAACGAACGATTGTTTTTTGGATTTATCTTGTGTCTTAATCTCATTTTTTGTTCTTCATTTGAACTTTTCTCTTTGCCGCTGCCAAAACTCCAGTTACATGCTTTGAGAATAAGAGGAGCGAGAAATGCCGTAAACATCATGCGCAAAAAATTTCTTCTGCTTTTTTCTTCCATGCTTTTCTCTCCTTAAATCGGGAAATTTGTTCAATACGCTTTCCCCTTGCTATCCACCATGGGCACGAAGCGAACTGGAATGATATCCTGTTTAACCAACTTACCCTTTTTTTTTGTAAGCACAACCAGTTCCTGAATTCCTGCCCTACCCACGGGAATAACCATCTTACCTCCTTCTTTGAGCTGTTCTGCCAGCGGCTGGGGAACATGCGTCGGCGCGCAGGTGACAATTACGGCATCAAAGGGAGCCTTATCCGGCCAGCCCTGATATCCATCACCGATTTTAACGTGAACATTATCATAGAGATCTTCAAGTATTTTTTTCGCGCGTTGTCCCAATGTTTCCACAATCTCTATTGTATAAACACTTTTACACAATTTGGCCAGAATAGCCGCCTGATAGCCTGAACCTGTCCCTATTTCCAGAACCTTCATATCCTCATTCGGTTCAATCACCTCGGTCATCAAAGCGACAATATATGGCTGAGAAATAGTCTGACCTTCTCCTATCGGCAGGGGGTGATCTTTGTAGGCCTGATGCCGAAGGCTTGCGGGAACAAATTTATGTCGCGGGACTTCACGCATTGCCTGAAGGACATTGTGATTAGTTATCCCTCTGGCTTGGATTTGCCGGACGACCATCCTCTCCCGCAGCTTAAAAAAGTCATCATCCCCTTCGACATCCGCGTTACAGCTTAACGCAAATAATATCATCGGCACAGATAAAGTAATAACGAGAAAATACAAGGATAATTTTTTTATACATCCGAGCGCATGAGATATGCTTGTGCCTAACTTGCCTTTTATTCCGGAAGGCATCATTTTCATAACCTTTCTCATATTTTTTTATTGCAATCCCCCGGCCGTTAAAGCGGGGAATCACGATTTTAAATGTAATATTTATGTTTCTATGCTCAACTGATATTTTATAATTGATGCAATTATCGAGAATTAGTTTTTCTAAGCGGTGTAGTCCAGAGGTAAACTTTGCTCGTACCCCCGCCAGGACGATTAACCGTGGCTTCAACGTCAGGAATAACACCTTCCATATCGAAATCATGGGAAACTATACGTGAGCCGGGTTTTAATTTTTCCAGTTGGAAAATAAGCTTAACATTTAGCGATGGCAGCAAATACAGGGTGATAACGGAAGTTTTGCTCAAATCCAGATTGAATATGTCTGCTTCGTAAACACTCACCAAATGTCCTACCCCTTCGTTTCTGACATTCTGCTGTGATTTTCTTACCATCACCGGATCGCTATCAAAGCCGTAAGATTTGGCTCCCGCCTTTTTCGCGGCTGCGATCACGATGCGTCCATCGCCGCAGCCGAGGTCATAAACAATATCCTTCTTATTGACATCAGCCAATCTCAGCATTATTTCCACAACTTCATGCGGCGTGGGAACAAAGTGGATATCGGGTGTTCGTGCCGGTATATCCCGTCTATCCTGAGCCCAAATGACTCCCGCCTGTAAAATCAGGCAAGTAAGTAAAACAACCTGACAGATAACCAAACTTCCGAATAATTTCTTTTTCATCTTGTCACTTTTTTTTTTATTAATTATGGCTTCCGTTTATCGGGCCGTTTTTTCCCCTCTGTAGCAGGACCAGAGGAATTCCGGTCAACAAAACACCAACTCCCACAAAGGAACCAATACTGGTATACATAAGGCTGGAATAAAACATAAACGTGCAGATGGCGCAAAATAAAATCGGTGTAAATGGGTACAAGGGGACGCTGAAGGGCCTTTGAACCTCCGGATGCTTAGAACGCAGGACAAAAATGGAGATGCCGACCATCAACAGGAAAAACCAAAAGACAGG
>DSAV01000142.1 GCA_011046295.1 Deltaproteobacteria bacterium
AGGAGCCATAGGCTTAGTCAACTCTTTGTTCGGCGTTTATTAATAACTTCATCCCATTATACTATTTGTGCCGTTTATGGTACAAGCAGAGTCTAATGGAGGATGAAGGACGAAGCGATCTGATGTAATTGAAAAAAGATTGCCGCGGCGGCTTATGCCGCCTCGCAACGACTATGTCGGATTGCTTCAACCGCCTGTGGCGGTTTCGCAATGACAATGGTGTATTTATTATGAACAAATTATTATCAGCCGCAAATAAAGAAGTTTTGTTTATGGGCAACGAGGCCATCGCGCGCGGCGCGCTGGAGGCGGGTGTGAATGTTGCCGCCGCTTATCCGGGCACGCCTTCTTCCGAGATCATTGAAAACCTCGCCGCCGTAGCTAAAGAAAGAAATCTTTACGTGGAGTGGTCCACCAACGAAAAAGTGGCGGTAGAAGTTGCCGCCGCCGCGTCCTTTGCCGGCCTGCGTTCGATGTGCGTGATGAAACAAAACGGTGTTAACGTGGCCTCCGATTTTCTTTTGCATTTAACGGCTTCCGGTACGCGCGGCGGAATCGTGCTGGTAAGTTGTGAAGACCCGGGCGCACTATCGAGTGTCAACGAAGGTGAATCACGCTATTTCGCCCGCATGCTGGAAATTCCCTTGTTGGAGCCGGCGGATTTTCAGGAAGCCAAAGACCTGACCAAATGGGCGTTTGAACTATCCGAAAAGATTCACAACATTGTCATGCTGCGCTCGGTCACGCGCATGTCGCACGCGAGCGGCAATGTCATCTGCGGCAAACTCCCCAACAGAATTTTGCAGGCGCGTTTTGTTTATGACGGGTCTTTGACGGATCCGCTGACCGGGCCGGTAATCAGCACGCCGGTGGGCGTCAAACATAAGCTCCAGCAAGACAAATTAAAAACAGCAAAAGAGCTTTTCGAAAAGAGCCCATTCAATAAATATATCGGGCCCAAAAAGCCGCAGCTTTTGATGATTACCAGCAGCGCCTGTTTTCTCTACTCTAAAGAAGCGGTGAGCATGCTGGGCCTGCAAAAGCGCGTGGGTATACTGAAGCTCGGCTGCACGTGGCCGCTGCCGGAAAAACTTTTGAAAAAATATCTGCGCCTGACCAATAAAATTATGATTGTGGAAGAAGTGCTGCCGTTTATGGAAGAAAATATCAAGGTGCTGGCGGCAAGTTATCCCAAAGAAATCGGCGTGAAAACTTTTTACGGAAAAATCGACGGCGCTTTCCCCTCCGTGGGCGAGCTCAACCCCGACATGGTGGCCGAGGCGCTTGCTAAAATAATGAAGGTAAAATACAAAACGCCGCCCACAGTTTACGCGCAGGAACTGCGGAAAGTCGCAGCGGTGATTCCGCCAAGGGAGCTGACTTTTTGCCCCGGCTGTCCGCACCGCGCCTCTTTCTGGAATATCAACGCGGCGCTCAAGCTCGACGGGCGGGAGGGATTTATCTGCGGCGATATCGGCTGCTACGCGATGGCCGCTCTTAATCCGGCTATTGGTTTTCATACCGTGCGCACGCTGCACTCGATGGGTTCCGGCACGGGTCTGGCCAGCGGTTTTGCCAAACTGGATATGTTTGGTTTTAATAAACCTGTTGTTTCCGTCTGCGGCGATTCCACTTTTTATCACGCGGTAATCCCCGCGCTGATTAACGCCCGGCATAATAAGGCGGATATTACTTTTGTTGTGTTGGATAACGCGGGCACGGCCATGACCGGTTTTCAGCCGCATCCGGGGCTGACGTTGAGCGCCGTGGGCGAAACTGTTCCTGCCGTGGATATAGGCAAAATCTGCGAAGCCATTGAGGCGAAAGTCGAGGTAAGCGATCCTTTTGACCTTGAGACGACAACAAAAAAACTAAACGCGTTTCTCGCGGAAAAAGGAAAGCTCAAAGTTTTGATTCTGCGGCAAATCTGCGCGTTGAGTCCCGAAAAGAAAGGCAAAAAACAATACGAGATAAAAGTAAACGAAGAATTTTGCCTGGGCGATGAGTGTGGTTGTAACCGCCTGTGCACCAGGATTTTCCGCTGCCCGGCGCTTACGTGGGATGAGGCAAAGAAGAAAGCCGTGGTGGATGAAGTAATCTGCGCGGGCTGCGGATTTTGCGCCGCGATTTGCCCACAAAACGCGATTTTAAAAACGGAGGTGGCCGCAAGTTGAAAAATCTTTTAGCCAAAGACCCCACGAATGTTGTCATTACCGGCGTCGGCGGGCAGGGCAATGTCATGGCTTCGCGCGTTTTGGCGGGAATGCTCGTGGCGAAAGGTTTTTACGTGACCATCGGTGAAACCTTCGGCATGTCGCAGCGCGGCGGCTCGGTGATGAGCCATCTGCGCATTTCTCAAAAATCCGTATGGAGTCCGCAAATTCCCCTGGGTCAGGCGGATATAATTGTTGCTCTCGAGCCGTCAGAGGCTTTACGGGTAATTTCGCGTTATGGAAACCCTGACGTCGTGGTTTTATCCAATTGTCGCGTGGTTTATCCTATTGGCGTGATTACCGGAGACGATGATTATCCTTCTATGAAAAAAGTAAAAGATATTTTCGATAAACTGACGGCGAGCAATCGGCTGGTTGACGCCACATCAATCGCGATGGAACTGGGCAATCCTATTTTGAGCAACATTGTGATGATCGGCGCGCTGGCAAAAACAGCATTACTGCCGATTGACCGCCGCGCCTTTGAAAAAGAAATAAGTAGGAATGTTGCCGCGGATAAGCGCGGCGCGAACCTCGCGGCTTTTGACGCGGGCGCAAAAATGGTTTAAACTGATAATTGACGTGAAGAGATTAACGCATATACTTAACCTTTGATAGCAATTTAGAGGTGAAAAGATGGAAAATGTGTATTCCGCAATAAAAGTTACGGAAAATGTTTACTGGGTGGGAGCTATTGACTGGGGCATCCGCGATTTTCACGGCTACACGACGCCTGAAGGCAGCACCTACAACGCCTATCTGATCATGGCCGATGATGTCACCTTGATTGATACCGTTAAATCTCCATTTAAAGACGAAATGCTCTCCCGCATCAAATCGGTTATTGATCCGGCGAAAATTAAATACATCATTTCCAATCATTCGGAAATGGATCATTCCGGCTGCCTGACCGAAGCTATCGACTTAATCAAGCCGGATAAAGTGTTTGCTTCGGCGATCGGCGTAAAAACGCTCAGGGAGCTTTATCACAACCAGCATGAAATCATCGCGGTAAAAGACGGAGAAACTTTGAGCCTGGGCAACATGAATCTGACTTTTATGGAAACGCGCATGATTCACTGGCCGGATTCCATGTTTACTTATCTGGCCGAAGAGGAGCTTTTATTTTCTCAGGACGCCTTCGGCATGCATCTGGCAACGCTGGAGCGCTTTGACGATGAACTTTCGGAATCTGTCTTGGAATTCGAAGCGGCCACTTATTACGCCAACATCGTTTTGCCTTATTCGGCAATAGTGCTCAAAACGCTGGAAAAGGTTGCCGCCACCGGCTGGAAGATAAAAATAATCGCTCCCGATCACGGGCCGATCTGGCGCAAAAATCTGGGCTGGATCATCGAACTTTACAAAAAATGGGCGGCGCAAAAACCCGCCAATAAAGCCGTGGTAATTTACGCGACAATGTGGCATTCCACGGAAAAAATGGCGCGAGCCATCAGCGAAGCGCTGGCGGAAGCGGGAGTCAGAACGAGTATTCTTTCCATGAATCATTTTCACCGCAGTCAGGCGGCATACGAGGTGTTGGAAGCGGGCGCTCTGGTGGTCGGTACTTCCACGCTCAATAATAATATGCTGCCGCAGATGGCCGATACAATGACTTATCTTAAAGGGCTGAAGCCCGCTAATCTGATCGGCGCGGCTTTTGGATCTTTTGGCTGGAGTGGAGAAGGAGTGCGCGATCTCGAAGCGATATTAAAGGAAATGAAAGTGGAGATAGCTGCGCCCGCGCTTTCCATCAGAAACGCTCCCAACAAAGGCGCGCTGGAAATATGTCAGGAATTGGGAAAAACAATAGCGGCAGAGTTGAAAAATAAACTGGCTTCCAGTTGAAATAAAAATCAGGAGGATGAAATGAAAAAGTATGTCTGCGCGATATGCGGTTATGTTTATGACCCGGCAAAAGGAGACCCGGATGGAGGTATAGCAAAAGGTACGGCTTTTGAGGATTTGCCCGCTGATTGGGTATGCCCTGTTTGCGGCGCGTCTAAAGACGAATTCGCGCCGGAATAGAGAATAAATAGCCGGTAAACAAAATCTAAAGGAGATACGCATGGACGAAAAAATTCGCAATGCCCTTAATATGGCGTATGTGGGTGAGGCAAAAGCATCCCTGCGCCTGAAGGTATACGCGCAGAAGGCCGAGGCCGAAGGATATAAACAGATGGCCAAGCTTTTTAATGTTATCGCTTTTTCGGAAGAGATTCACGGCGCGCGCGCCCTGCGCGTGCTGAGGGAAATAAAAAGCACGGAGGAAAACCTCGCGGCCAGTTTTGAATCGGAAAAACAGGTGGCCGAAGTGGCTTATGATAAGTTTGTAAAACTTGCGGAAGATGCTGGTGATAAAGAAGCCCTTTTGCAGTTCAGCCAGAGCAAAGATGTGGAAGAGACGCACGCCAAACTTTACAAGCAGGCCATGTCGCATTTTATGGAAGAGCGCGAAACAGATTACTACGTCTGCAAAGTCTGCGGTTATGTCGCCGACGGAACAATGCCTGATGAATGTCCGGTGTGCGGCGCGAAAAAAGAGCAGTTTGTTGCTTTCGAAAAATAACAATGAGTGGGAAGCGGTGTTTAGGCGTGTTTGGTTTAAGTGGTGAGAATATTAAGCTTTGCCGGACGATTATAATCGTGTCGTTGGTTTTTCTTTTTACTTTGCCGTCATCAATTTTCGCCCAGGAAGAAAAACCTGTTTGGGAACTCGGTATGGGCGCGGGATTTTTGTATATACCCGATTACCGTGGATCCAATGAGGGCAGGCCCTACGCGCTGCCTTATCCATACTTTATTTATCGCGGCGATATTATCAAGGTGGATCGCCAGACGATTTCCGGCAAAATCTTTAAAACTGACCGGGTTTTGCTTGACGTTAGTTTCTACGGTTCCGTGCCGGTAAAAAGCTCAAAAAACTCGGCACGTGCCGGTATGCCGGATTTGGATGCGACTTTTGAAGTGGGCCCCGCTCTGGATATCACGATTTTCGATGACCGGAAAAACAAATGCAGCCTAAAAGTACTTTTACCGGCGCGCCCCGTTCTTTCCACGGATTTTTCGTCAATAAGGTACGAGGGCTGGCTGATAAGCCCGCGCCTGAATTTCACAAAAGGTGATTTCATTCCCGGTACCGGACTGATTTTGGGAATTTCGACGGGGCCAATGTTTGCCGACCGCCGGTATCACGATTATTATTATACAGTCAAGCCGTCTTACGCAACCACGGAGCGGCCAGCGTATAAAGCCAGCGGAGGTTACAGCGGCTACACGCTTACTGTGGGGATAACCAAACGCTACAGGCAGTATAACCTCAACGCTTTTGTCAGCGCGGATTTTCTTGCCGGGGCGGCTTTTGAGGACAGTCCTCTGGTGAAAACAAAGACGTCCATCATGAGCGGCGTGAGTGTTTCACGGGTTTTTATGAAATCGAAAAAAACAGTTGCCGCAGATTAATTGCAATATAATTTTAGGAGATAATACAGCAGATGTATGTAATGATGCGCTGGCTGGTAATAACCGTGGCTATTTTGCTGGCTTCATGGCTGGTTCCCGGTATAGCGGTCAAAACCGTTTTGACCGCTATTTTTGCCGCGGCCATTTTGGGCTTAATCAACATCTTCATAAAGCCGGTGCTGATTATTCTCACCCTGCCTTTGAATATTCTGACAATGGGGATCCTTACTTTTTTTATCAACGCTTTTTTGCTGCAACTGGTGGCTTACATGATCAGGGGCTTTGAGATTGAAGGATTTATTGCCGCGTTTCTGGGTGCGCTGGTTATAAGCACCGTCAGCTGGCTGGCCAATTCTTTTATCGTGAAGAAGAATGCCGGCATAAAGCCGGAACCGGATTACATTGAGCTGGAAAAAGGAGATGACGGCAAATGGCGTCCGAGATAGAACTCAACCTGACTCCGGCGATGAAGCAGTATGTGGAAATCAAGCAGAAGCATCCGGATTCTATTTTGCTTTACCGCATGGGCGACTTTTATGAATTGTTTTTCGATGACGCCCGGATTGCCGCTCCCGTTTTGGAAATTACCCTTACCTCGCGCAATAAAGGAAAAGAAGACAGTGTGCCTCTTTGCGGTTTCCCCTATCACGCGGCCGCTGGTTACATCGCCAAACTGGTGGAAAAAGGTTTTAAGGTGGCGATCTGCGAACAGGTGGAGGATCCGAAAAAAGCAAAAGGGATTGTAAAAAGGGAAGTAATCAGGATGATTACCCCCGGACTTGTTCTGGAAGAGGAAAACCTGACCGCCTCAGAAAATAATTACCTGGCCTGTGTTTCGGCCGTTAAAAATAATTTTGGCCTCGCATTTCTGGATATTTCCACAGGTGAATTTCAGGTAAGCGAATTTTCCGATCGCGACGCGCTGCTTCTGGCCTGCGCAGGTCTGGAATTCAAAGAAATGATCCTGCCTTTAACTTTTCCCGACAAGCTTTTGGCGGAGTCGCTTAAGGCGCAGATGCCCGCGGGGGTAGTTAATGGT
The DNA here is from genome assembly GCA_011046295.1 of Deltaproteobacteria bacterium. Lineage (GTDB taxonomy): Bacteria > Desulfobacterota > Syntrophia > Syntrophales > Smithellaceae > UBA4810. The sequence continues at coordinate 6,715 of DSAV01000142.1, forward strand.
TTGGGAGATGATTATTTCGCGGCGCAATCATCCGAAACTGTTTTGGAACAAAATTTCAAAACCGAAGTGATTGATGAGGCGGGTGTCAGGGGTAAAACAGCAGCTCTGTCCGCCGCCGCGGCCATTTTGCGCTATGTGCAGGAAACGCAAAAAATCAGCCCCGGGCATATCACGGCAATCAAGTGGTATAATCCGCAAAATTATCTGGTGCTGGATGATGCCGCCCGGCGCAATCTGGAGCTGTTTGTCACGATTCAGGATAACTCCAAGGCCGGCTCTCTTTTTTCTCTGCTCAATGAAACACTCACGCCCATGGGCGCGCGCCGCCTGCGCTGGTGGCTAAACTATCCGCTGGCGGAGGTGGAGCAAATCCGCCTGCGTCTGGGCGCGGTGGCCGAGATTAAGGAAAATTATATCGCACGGGTAAACCTGCGCAAAACGCTTACGAAAATTTACGATTTGGAGCGGTTGGCCGGACGGGTGGCGCTGAAGCTGGCCACGCCCCGCGATTTAATTGCCCTTAAAACTTCTCTGGAAAACATTCCGGAAATTAAAATAATGCTGAATGATTTTACCGCGCCCATGATCCGTGCTTTGCGTGAAGGGCTTGAAGAAATGCCTGCCTTGGTGGATTTGATCGGACGGGCGATTGCGGAAAATCCTCCGCCGCGCGCGCAGGATGGTGGTTTTATTGCTGCCGGTTACGATGAAGAACTGGACAAGCTAAGGTCAATCAGCCGCGACGGTAAAAAATGGATTGCGGCGCTCGAGAGCACGGAGAGGAAGAAAACCGGCATTAATTCCCTGAAAGTCGGATTCAATAATATTTTCGGTTATTACCTCGAAGTCACCAAAACGAACGCGCATCTGGTGCCTGATTCCTACATAAGAAAGCAAACGCTGGTCAACGCCGAGCGCTACATCAATCAGGAGCTGAAGGAATTCGAGCAGACCGTGCTCAACGCCGAAGAGAAGATAAATCAGCGCGAGCAGGAACTGTTTGTTTCGCTGCGCGATAAAGTCGGCGCCTCCATAAACGATATTCAGAAAAATTCTTTTGTGCTGGCGGAGCTGGACGCGCTTTGCGCGCTGGCCGAAGTTGCGGAGAAATACCTTTATACCTGCCCGGAAATCAGCGATGACGATGTGATAGAAATCAAGGATGGCCGCCATCCGGTGGTTGAGGCATTCCTCAAGAAAGAAGGTTTTGTGCCCAACGACACGCTGCTGGATCTTAAACAAAATAAATTATTGGTTATCACGGGGCCGAACATGGCGGGCAAATCCACTTATATTAGGCAGGTCGCGCTGATTGTGCTGATGGCGCAGATGGGTTCTTTTGTGCCGGCAGCAAAAGCGAAAATCGGCGTGGCGGATAAAATCTTTACGCGCATCGGCGCCTCCGACAGCCTGGTCAAGGGACAGAGCACCTTTATGGTGGAAATGACGGAAACGGCGCAGATTCTCAAAAACGCCACGTCGCGTTCGCTGGTAATCATCGACGAAGTGGGACGGGGCACTTCCACGTTCGACGGGTTGAGCATCGCCTGGGCGGTGGCCGAATATATTCATGATTTGCATCAAACGGGAGTGCGTTCTCTGTTTGCCACTCACTATCACCAGCTTACGGATCTGGCCGCGGCGAAGGCCGGCGCGAAAAATTACAACATCGCCGTAAAAGAGTGGGGCGACAAAATTATTTTCCTGCGCAAGATTATGGAAGGTGGCACCAGCCGCAGTTACGGCATTGAAGTGGCGCGTATCGCCGGCGTTCCGCAGGAGGTCATCGGGCGCGCCAGGGAAATTCTGCATAATCTGGAAAAAGGGGAGTTCGACGAAATCGGCATGCCCCGCATCGCGCGCGGCGCTGCGGGCGCTAAAGTAAGCAATCCGCAGATGAATCTGTTTGTGGAAAAAGAAGATGAGATAATCTCCGAACTCAGAAACACAGATATTTCCTCGATGTCGCCGCTGGAGGCGCTCAATAAATTAAACGAATTAAAAAATAAGATAACGGATTAGAATCTTTTGGAAAAAACGTAACAACTTAAGATATTAAGCATTATGAAAAGAGGTGAATTAACAAGAAGAAAATATTTTTATGCTATTGGAATAAAAAAGTCTTAAAGATTTGAAGAATTCAAGCTTTACACTTTCTGTATTAATGCTTACCGGTTTTGGCAGAGAGGAGAAACTATGGATAGTATAGCTATTAAAAATAATAAAAAGGATGAAGACAAGATAGTCATTCTAATTACCGTGTATTTATTAACTTCTTTTGTTTTTTTCCCTTTGAGCTTTACCATTTGGTATCTTCGTAACAAAAAAAGGGGGTTAAAGTTTTATTTTCCTGCCATTGCCATTTTAATTTTATTGGGAATTAGCCTTACGAGTTATTTTTATATATATGAGCCAATTGTTGCGAAATATAACTTACCTGTTGCCTCATAAATAAATGTTACCGAAGGAATAGCATTTTAAGGAAACGTTGCCTCATAAAAGATGTTACCGAAGCCGGGTGATCTTTTTGAGCTTCATTTCTATGATGTTTCTTAAC
>DSAV01000143.1 GCA_011046295.1 Deltaproteobacteria bacterium
AAGAAACATCATAGAAATGAAGCTCAAAAAGATCACCCGGCTTCGGTAACATCTTTTATGAGGCAACGTTTCCTTAAAATGCTATTCCTTCGGTAACATTTATTTATGAGGCAACAGGACCACGCCTTTGCCCTTACTTAAATTTCGAAGCAGATACAATTCTTGATTCTCAAAAAAGGCAGCATTGCCGTCATGAAACATTTTCAAGTCTTCAATAAAAAGCCGTTCACCCTTATTCAATGGTGTGGGGCTTATTTCCACCACATTGGCATCAATATACAAAAGCGGCTCGTAAAGATGCCGGCTGAACCAAAGCGCCTTTATGCCGCGGAATTCCCACGGTTTAAGTTCGCCACTTTTGATAGCTTTTTTTAACTCTTCCAGTTTGGCGACAATTTCTTCCTCGGATTTATCTATTAGAATGCGATAATATTCTTCATCCGGTGATGTGCCAATACCCAGAAGATTAGGATCATCAGCTTCCAAATCACGATATTCAAGATGCGGCAGTTCCCATTCACGCTTGCGGAATGTGTAATAACGTTCTGTATATTTTTTTAAGAGTGATGCCGCTATCTCTTCCCATATTCGCACACGTTCAAAAGTATCAAAAGCCAATTGGTTTTCCGGAATCAACAACTGATACCATGATTGGTCAACCAAAAGCTCTGCTATATCATTTGGGGAGATGTTGATATTATACCAGCCCCTTTCCGCTTTGAAGTCTTCCAACTCAAAATAAAGTTTTTTAAAGTCAAGGAAAGTGACATGTCGCGTCGACAGGTGCGTCTGGTTTGGTGCTGTTTCTATATCGACACCAGTCACGCCGCCGGATCTCATTGCCTGAATTTTTGGATACCAGTTAAGGACAACCTGATTTTTTTGCAAATAATCTGTCCCCGGATCACTTGTCGGATCGGGTTTTTTCAATGTAGGAATCGGCGCCAGTTTTCGGAACGCATCGCCGAATTCGGTGCTCACGCCGTTGATGGTTTTTCTCAGCCGAATGGTTTTGAGTTTCTGCGTGCCCAAATTTTTAATAACCGGCAGGAAAAATTCAATTCGGTCATCGTTTACCGGAAGCCCTTCCTCTGCCAGGTAATCTCTAAATTGCGCCATGTAATCGGCGTGAATACCAAAGATGCCCAATGTCTCCAGTGCGCTGATATTTTTGGGCCTTCCGATTTCCTCGGGAAGATTGGTGTGGCCGCTGCGCTTGAGGCTCATACTGTAGCCCTTCAGGCGAACGCCTCGGCCAAAGAGCTGAATAATCTGCGCGCCTTCTCCTTTGCCAACATTCATTAGACCCATGGTGGAAACACGCCAGCTAGACCAGCCTTCGGTAAATTTTCTCGAACCGATAAGAATATTTACGGGAGAGTCGGTCTGATTGATTTCATGAAAGAGCGAGCCGGAAAACTCCCTTTCACCCGTGGCAATCCCGTTTTGCTCACAAAGCTTCACCAGTTTTGCATCATCGCCTACGTTAATTACACCAAATTCTATGTTTTCCGCGCCGAGACGTAGCGCAACTTCGCCTGTGGCGCCTTTAAGATTTTCCACGTAAAGCTGACCCCCGCCGGGGGAATTAAAAATAGTGGAAAGCGTTTCTTCAAAGATTTGCGTAGCATCCAGCCCGCATGTATTGAGATAAACAAAACGCCCGGCAAAAAGATTCTTGCCCTTGGCGGTAACAAGACCATGCTTCAATATTTGTTCGATGCGCCTGATGCTTGCCTGACGGTCGCGCACATAACGGGCAAAGAACTGCAATATCTCCACAATATCCGAAGCGTCTTTTGTGGCAAGCGTGGCGGTAACACTGCTGCCCACAAATATCCATAACGGCTTTTCAATTTGAAAAGGTTTAAAGCAATTTCCCTCTACGCGGAAAAGTCGCTGTTGCTGAAAGAACGAAAGCAAACAGGCGATAAGATAAGTATCCATCCATTCGCGGTCGCGGTCATCTTCCAGATTCATTATCTGGTAATCTTTACCGAAGCCATCATGGTAAAAATAGCGATAGGAATAGTCGAAGAGAATATTTTTCGCGTAGAGATCGGTAAGGGCAGTGTTTCCCTTTACGGCCTGTCCGAAGGTTGCCGAATATTCAAAAGAAAATCCTTTTTCGCATAATGCGTTGCGATACTTCATCCATGCGCCATCACCGCCGCCGGATGCGCCGCGGTGCCCCTCATCCACAAGCACCAGGTTATTTCCTTCAAAAGCATCAACGGCGATCGTCTTTTCGCCCATGTCTTCACGCAATTTTGTTACTTCCAGAATCTCCACCGCCTGGCCGGCAAAAAGCCCGCGTCCTTCCTTGCTGAATATTTCCGCCTCTATCCCGGACAATTCAAACTCACGCAGATGCTGCTGAGAAAGCCCTTCGTTAGGAGTGAGCAAAATGATACGGTTTAAATCGCGTCTTTTGCCATAATTATTCAGATAATAAAGAAACTGCATAATATTAGCATGCATTACCAGTGTTTTACCGCTGCCGGTCGCCATCCAGAAAGATATTTTGTTGAGCTGCGGCCATGGCTCAGATTCGGCATCGAACGGTTTAATCTGATCCGGCTCTGGCTTGTCGGCATTGTAAATTGCAATTTGTTCATTGAGGGCCAAAAGCAAGGCTCCGGGGTCGCGGAAATAGCGGTCCAAATAAATTTCAGTAAAAAGCAGCGCCAGATACTGGAAGTATTTCCAGATAATCGGTTTTTCACCGCGTATGACGCGGCGTTCATTGAGGCGCTGGGTGTGCTTAACAATGTTTTGATCATATTCCAACAAAAGTTCGGTGGGCAACTGTGTCAAATTAAAAAGCTGTGCCGTTAAAGCATGGTGAAAGTGGTGGATTTTGTTTTCGTCCAATCCTTCCAATGCCTCGTTACGCAGTATTGCGGCAAGCTCCTCAAAGCGCCGGACATTGAATAGCGACAATAACCACTGATTTAGCACCAGCTTGTAAGCAAAAGGCACTTGCGGCCGGTTATTTACACGGCGTCTGCGCGTGGTTGTTGCTGCTGAAGGTTCCGTGGTTTCTTGTCTTTTTCTTCCCCGCGGCATCAATTCCCCTCCGTTTCAAACATCAAACGATGAAAATCTTCTTCAATAAGCCGCACCTTCCAGGTATCATCCGGAATTTTCAGATTTTCTAGATTGTTGCTGCCGTTAACGTAGATAAGGTCAAACTCAAAATCCCGCGTGCTGATTTTGAGTTTTTCGCGCATGTAGGTATCGAGCACAAGGTTATCTTCCTCTAAATTTCCGGTAAGATTGCGCCAGACGATAAGAGTTTTTCGGCCATCCGGGGTGACGCCTTCGATACGGCGGAACCACCACCTGCCTGTTCCTTCCTGCTTTAGCCTGCCAGACATGCGCAAGCGGCCTTCGCTATCGCGTTCAAACTGCGCGTGAAAAGCCTGCGGCGCGGCGATGTGCTCAACGGTAAGGCCTACGAGCCAGTTAAAGGTTTCCATTAAATCGACGTGCAGCAGACGCGATTCATCGGAACCAGGTTTTTTGATTTTGAGCTGATAGTTCATAGGCTCAGCAAAAGACTGGAAATTTAGCAGGGAGTTTTGGCTTTCCACATCGAGCATATAGTGGAGCATGTATTGCTCACGGAAATCTTGAGGTGTGTTTTGTGAAAAAAGAGTCTGTTCCTGTGTGGAACTGCGACGGAGCTCAAGGTTATTGAGTGTATCTTCGTAGGATTCCAGGCGGATATATTTAAAGCAGTGTGAAATTCCGGTTTCACGAGCGGTGGGCTTGCCATCCTTCCATTCTTTGGAATAAACCACTTTTTGAATACGGGGCTTAAGAACCGTGTCGAAGTAATTACCCATTTCGACAAGTATATATTTGCGCTTGCCGCCATCTTCACGGTTAAGGTTTATTACAGCGTGTCCGGTAGTGCCGGAACCGGCGAAGTAGTCTAAACAAATGGATGTTTTAGATCTGAATGAATTAACAGCAAACAAACATTCTTGAACTGTATATAATGATTTGGGGAAGTCGAATTTCTTCGTACCAAAGATATTATTTAATAATTTTGATCCATATATATTTGCGTAAAATTTTTTATCATTCCATACAGTTTTATAACTTGTTACAGTTTTTGTACGTATTATAGAAATCTCCCCATTCCTATTTTTAACACTTAATTCTCCGATTATGTTCTCAACAGAATTTCTAGCAAAAACCCATTTTCGTTCTTCTCCATTTTCGCCAATAGGATACACATAAGTAATATCATCTTTATGGATATTTGCTGAACTTGGATGAAAATCTTCAGAACAAACATCACCAAAACCTATAATTTCATTATTTTTAACGATAATTGGATAAAAGCAATTTTTAGCTAATGATCTTGAACATGTCCCACCCCAATCCCGAAAAGCCTCTTCACTCTCTTCCTGTCTTTCTGTTTTTCCAATCATATTTTTTTGCTTTGGAAAAGCGTATATACAATACTCATGGCTATACGAAAAGTTATCCCCTTGTACACCGGCGGGATTATGCACGATGGTAATACAGTCTTTTTCCCATTCTGGGAAAAGAGTAGAGTGCATTTGAAGAAGGCTCATAAATTCATTTTCATCTATTGCAGTCAATAATGAACCATCATTAGCTCTCAATATGCCTGATAATAAAACTCTATCGAACATAAGAGAAATCCATGAAGAATGTTTAAATGTATTTTTATATAAAATCTCACTACTTTTTGCATTGTATGGTGGATCAGCATAAATACAATGTATCTGGCCCATATAGTGGTCCCGCAACAGATTCAACGCCTGGAAGTTTTCGCTATGAATCAACAAGCCATCGCATTGCTCGTCGAAGTTTTCAATCGACGCCAGCAGCCTGGCTTTGAAATCTTGATCGAAGAACCGGGTATCCAGCACCAGCTTGCTGTTGGCTTTAAGAAACTCGACCGTCAAAGGTCGTGAGAATCCCGGGTTGTGCAGGTCGGCCTGGATTTCGTCGATGGCGAACAGCTTGATCCATTCCTCACACTGTGCCTCGTTGACTAAGATTTCAGGAAATAAACTCTCGGGTACGCGATCAATGGTAATGCAGTAGTTTGTTTCATAAACAAACTTTTTCTTGAGCCACAGTTTCTTTTGAAAATTCTCAAGCTGGGCCAGAAAGTCGATAATTTTCCCGGCAATCTTGCGAATCACCTTGATTTGGGAAAGATATTGCTCTACCCGTGGCGCGGTTTCGTTTTCAATATCGTCGAGGTGCATCACTTCGTTTTTGATGTAGAAATCAAGCTCGCGACGTAAAAAACCGCCCAAGTCTTTATGAATAAAGTAGTCAAAGGTGTTGCGGGCAGTGTAGCGATCAAGATGAACGCGCAGGCGCGTGTTTTCTGATTGCGCGCCATCCGCGCGGATATATTTTGCACTAAGAGCCGTAATCCATGGCGATAAAGTGGATTCGGTTATTTTTAAAATAGTTTCTTCGGCGGCATTATTTAAATCTTTTTGCTTTTCCGATTCTTGTTCATAAGTAAAGCGTATCACCAGCTCGCCATTTTCCAGACTTACCGTATTATCTTCTGACAGTTTAAAGCGGCGCTCTTTCCCCTGGGCTTCTTTGATATTACCGTGTTCACCTTCGGATGCATCCACAAGCCGAAAATGCACCCGCATGGGATTATTTTCATTATCTGGTTGCAAACGAAAAGCATAGTCGCGCAGGTATTCACTGGTTTTAATGTAATACTGGTCGTAATTTGCCCAGTAGAGCTTCACTTCTTCGCCTTCGTAGGGGATGGCATAGACACCCTCTTTGTAAACTCGTTTGGAAAGAAAATCGCCTTCCGAGTAATAGCGGCGAAAAAAATTATAGAGGCGGTCATAAACTTCAGACTCCAGCGCGGATATATCCACAGATTCGCTTTGCAGTTTTTCCCGTAGTTCTTTTACCTTGGGTGTTGTTTCCGGATCCACGCCTACGCTTTTTGCCTGCTCGATCGCCCTGGCCAGTTCCTTTTCCATTTCCGCTTTGTCGGCGGTTCTGTATGCTGCAAAAGCATCTTTGATTTGCGGCAGTAAATCCCTATCCAAAAACTCGTTCACTTCCGCGCTCTTGGCGTGCATAATGCGGTAAAAGCCGAAATCAAGATCTGGCTGATCGAGCTGAAAAAGTTCTTTTAATAAAGCTTTTAATTTTTCATATCTTTGGCTCATTTATTATTTTCTCCTTTTTGAGCGCTTTCTTTTATATTTTGTGCTCACTGAATTGCCCACCGCACAGTAAAAAGTGTTTCAACGTTTGTGCGCTGGGCAAGGCGTTTTTCCAGTTGGTCAATAAGCTGATCGCGTTTTCCCATAATATCATCTTCTACCTTGAAAATTTCCTGCCGTTGCCTTCGCTGCTGCTTTTCAAGTTTTCTAATTTCTTCCTGAATATTTAACTGTTCGTCAAGCGTCGCGGCCTGCCGGGCCTGCCTGCGCATCGCCTTGATTTTTTCTTTTGTATCGGTCAAGGCTTTTTCCGCTGCCAGCACCATATCTTCAGCCCATTTTTCCAGCTTCTCGCGGGCTTCATTGAAGTATTTGCTGTTTTGCTCCAGCGAACGGCTAATGGTCGCCTGAATATGACGTTTGGATTCCGCAGCAATGCGATCACCTGCCGGCTTTGGCATTGAGACGTTACCATTCAAACGTCCATCGCAGAGGAAAAATTTTTCCATTGTTTCCTGATCCATTGACACACCTTCATCGGTAAAACCAGAAAACAGAAGATACTCCTCCCGTTCATATGAATCTACGATTAGCCGTGATAATGCAAGATATCCTCTTTTACCACAAAGCACATTGACAACAGATATTTTTGTGGGGTGATTCGTGATATTAAAAATGATTTCCGCTGCAGGTGTTTCCAGCGATTTTGCCTGTGTGACTACATGCTCGCCAAGTGGATGCGATAAGCGATAAAGAAACCTGTTAGCTTCCTCGACGGTATCTTCTGTTTCTTTAGGTTTCGACTTGGAAATCAAATGGTAGCGGCCTGGCGGCGCCCAGTATTCACTCTCTTGCTCCGCATTTTCTGATTGAACACCAAAAACTGAACATCGTATGCTTTCCAGCAAATCAAAAACGAGCGCTTTATCGTCAAACTTAGCACACTCACTCAGCATGTATTTGGTAAGCAGCCAAAAAAGCTGACCAATGCGGTCAAGCTGCGCCTGAGCATCGGCAAGCCGAAGCTTAAGGCGCTGGTGCACATCCTCATCAAAGTGTTCAAATAGCGTGCGCCTTGCATCATCAAGGCGCGTACGGATTTGTTCATCAAGTTCTTCCTGCAACGCCCGGAAAGCAGCGTCTATTTCTTCCTGGGTGCGACATTGCTGATATATTGCAAGAATACGTTTTTCAAAATCAACCCCGGATTCGATACTGCCAAGAACCTCATCGGATGCACCGAAAACACCACTGAAAAGGTTGAATTTTTCCGTAAGAAGTTCCAACACACGACGATCGGCTGCGTTACGTTCATTCAAAAAGTTAATCACCACAACATCATTCTTTTGTCCGTAACGATGACAACGTCCGATACGCTGTTCGATGCGCTGCGGATTCCATGGTAAATCATAATTGATGACTAGCGAACAAAACTGAAGATTAATACCTTCCGCGCCAGCTTCGGTGGCGAGCATTATTGTTGCTTCATCGCGAAAATGTTCGATAAGCGCGGTGCGCACGTCAATATCACGCGATCCGGAAACACGGCCGGTAGCACGGTTGCGTTCCACCCATCTATCATAAATAGCAGTTGCATCGGAGCCACTGTTCGTGCCATTGAACAAAACTACCTGGCCACGATAGCCGTTATCCTCTAAATAATTTTTAAGGTATTCCTGAGTGCGCCGTGATTCCGTAAAGATAATCGCTTTACGCCCGGCACTAATTGCCGTCATGTTATCGAAGCCAATTTCTAAAGCCGCAAGCAATGTTTGCGACTTCGTATCGACTCCAATGCGCCGTGCCCTTTCGGCAATATGCCTGAGTGTGTTAATTTCTTCCTGTAACTTTTTGCGATCAATAGTTGAAGGCTTGGTCGCGTCGTTTGTTTCTTGTTCTTCTTCACCGACAATCTCATCGAGCAGATCTTCTTCAATCTCCTCTCCTTCAATAAGCTGCTCGGCAAGCTCCGGGTCATCTTTTATCTGTTCGTCTCGCAATGTTTCGAGCCGAGATATGAGCGTATCAAGCGTCACAGCAATCGCCTGCGATGATGAAGCTAATAGTTTATGGAGAATAAGCGTAGTTAAATGACGCTGCCGTTTGGGTAAAGCATAGGTATCATCACGGCGCAAAAATTCAGACACAGCTTCATAAAGCGCATGTTCGTCATCCGTTGGGCGGAAAGGGCGCGTGATTGCGCGACGTTCTGTATAGCTGATATATTCAGTCACCTGATTACGTAAAGTGCGTTTGCAGAAGACGCTAAGACGAGAGCGTAGTGCTTCCAAATTGCCACCCGTATTAACAAACTGAGACCTAAATGAGTTTGCATCGCCAAACAGTCTTTCATCAATCAAAGTTGAAAGCCCATATAATTCCAAAAGAGAGTTTTGCAAAGGTGTGGCAGTCAAAAGTAATTTGCGGCAATCTTCTGTCGCCCAGCGAATACCCTGGCCTACTTTATTGCTGGGCCGATAGGCGTTGCGTAGCTTATGCGCCTCATCAATAACAACCAAATCCCAAGCACGCGCCTTAATTTCTTCACGTAGACTGTTTGCAAAATGCAAAGACATGATTAAAACAGCATTTTGCGCAAGCGGTTCGCGACCTTCTCGACGCATTACTCGGCAAGTCTTGGCATCTAGAACAATGACAGGCAAATTGAATTTTTCCTGTATTTCCAATGCCCATTGTTTACGGATGGAGGCAGGACAGATTACTAAAAGGCGCCGTCGGCGTTCAGCCCAGTATTGGCAAAGGACAATTCCGGCTTCTATTGTTTTACCCAGACCAACTTCGTCGGCAAAAATAACACCCTTGGACAAGGGCGATTGCATCGCAAAAAGCGCGGCCTCGATCTGATGCGGATTTAAGTCAACCGCCGCGTCAAACAGGGCCATGCTTAATCTTTCCAGTCCGCCTGGGGCTTGTCGCGTTAGTTCATGGGCAAAATATTTTGCGTGATGTGGCGTTAAACTTAGCATGAGTGCACAAATGATCAAATCTTGAGTTATTAGTTTAACTAATTACAGCAAATATGTAATTGGTTAAAAATAATACAATAT